>CAZPOZ010000048.1:0-10869 GCA_964588235.1 uncultured Planctomycetales bacterium | reverse complement strand
CGAGCTCGGGGTGCTCGCGCACGGCCTCGCTGAAGGGGCAGAAGACGATGCCCACGGCCGCGAGCCGGTCCTTGAAGGTGGTGGCCACCGAGACGCTGTCGAAGATGGCGTCCACCGCCACGCCCGCCAGGGCCTCGCGCTCCTTGAGGGGGATGCCCAGCTTCTCGTACGTGGCCAGCAGCTCGGGATCGACCTCGTCCAGGCTCTTGGGCCGCGCGGCGCTGCGGGGCGCCGCGTAGTACGAGATCGCCTGGTAGTCGATGGGCGGGTAGCTCACCTTCGCCCAGCGGGGCTCCTGCATCGAGCGCCAGTGGCGGAAGGCCTTCAGGCGCCACTCGAGCAGCCAGGCGGGCTCCTGCTTCTTGGCCGAGATCATCCGCACGACCTCCTCCGAGAGCCCCTTGGGGGCCACGTCGGAGGCGATCTCGGTGACGAAGCCGAAGGCGTACTCCCTCGAGGTCACCTCGGCGACCGGGTCGCTCGGGGGGGGCGCCGCGGGGGCGGAGACGGGTCGGGCCGTGCCGGGGGCCTCGGGCGAGCTCATCGGGGGCCTCCCGTGGGGAGCGGGGTCACCTGCACGAGCTCCGTCCGGCCGGGCGGCCCGGACCCGTGGTCGGGGCCCGGGGGGAGCATGTCGGAGAGGTGCACCTCGGACAGGGCCCGCCCGATGGCCTCGTTGATCCGGGCCCAGTTGGGCCGGCTGGGGCAGGAGGTCTCGATCGAGCAGCGGCTGGCCTCGCCGTCCAGGCAGTCGGTCATCGCGATCGGCCCCTCCAGCGCCGTGACGATCTCGGCCACGGAGATCGCCGAGGGCGGGCGCGAGAGGCTGTACCCCCCCGAGGCGCCCCGGTGGGAGGCGAGCAGCCCTGCGCGGGCCAGCAGCTTGAGGATCTTGCTGACCATCGGCAGGGGCAGCCCCTCCTCGCCGGCCAGGTCCGGCGCGTTGCGCACGGTGCCCAGGGCCGCCTGCCCGAAGCGGGAGAGGAGCACGATCCCGTAGTCGGTCTGGCGGGTGATGCGCAGCATGGGCGGGCCCCGGGGGCGAAAACAAGACCACTTTAGTACGCTATCCAGGGCGGGCTGCGCGAAACCCGGGTGCCCGGGAGCCGCCCAAGGGGGGGGGAGCGGGGCCGCGGACCCCGTGGAGCGGCCGGGCGGGCGCGTGGTATCACCCCCGCGCCCCCGGGCGCCCCTCGCGCCCCCCGCGCCCCCCTGCCCCCCGCGCCCCCCGGATCCCCCCTCCATGGACCACGGCGGTCTGCTTCGCGACCTCGTCCTGGTGATGGGGGCCTGCCTGCTCTCCGTGATCGCGCTGGGCCGGCTGAAGGTGCCCACGCTCGTGGCCTTCCTCGTGGCCGGCCTGGTGATCGGCCCGGGGGGGCTCCGCCTCGTCCACGACCGGGCCAGCATCGACGCCATCTCCGAGATCGGCGTCGTGTTCCTGCTCTTCACGATCGGCCTGCAGTTCTCGGTCTCCGACCTGCTGCAGCTCAAGCGCTACGTGCTGCTGGGCGGGTCGGTGCAGGTGGCGCTCACGGCGCTGCTCGTGACCGGGGCGGCGCTGGCCGGGGGCATCGCCTTCCGCCAGGCCTCGTTCCTGGGCGTGATGGTCGCCATGAGCAGCACGGCCATCCTGCTGCGCCTCTTGACCGACCGGGGCGAGGTGGGGGCGCCTCACGGCCGGTTCGGCCTGGGGGTGTGCATCCTGCAGGACCTGCTCGTCGTGCCGCTGATCCTGTTCCTGCCGATGTGGGCCGGCGGCGAGCAGGCGGCGCCGGCCGAGGCCTGGGGCGCGCTCGCGCGCACGGGCGGCCTCCTGGCGGCGATCTTCCTGGGCGCGCGCTTCCTCTTCCCCTGGTTCCTCGAGCGCATCGTGCGGGCCAAGAGCCGCGAGGCCTTCACGCTGGCCACCCTGCTCGGCGCGTTGGGCACGGCCTGGCTGTGCGGCCAGGCGGGGGTCTCGCTCTCGCTCGGCGCGTTCCTGGCCGGCATCGTGCTGGCCGACAGCGCCTACGCCCACCAGGTGCTCAGCGAGATCACGCCGCTGAAGGACGCGCTCTCGAGCCTGTTCTTCGCCTCCGTGGGCATGTTCGTGCAGCCGGCCGTCTGGGTCGAGGCGCCGCTCCTGTCCGTGGGCCTGATCGTGGGCACCCTCGCGGTCAAGGTGGGGGCGGCGGCGGCGGCCGCGGCGCTGCTCGGGCTGTCGCGCCGGGCCACCCTGCTGGGCGCCGTGGGGCTGGCCCAGATCGGCGAGTTCTCGTTCGTGCTCGCGCTGATGGGCGGGGGCGCCGTGGGCCTGTTCCCCGACGCCTACCGGCCGCAGTTCTTCTCGGTGGCGGTGCTGACGATGGCGGCCACGCCGTTCCTCCTGCGGCTCGTGGCCGGGTGGACGGCCCTGCGCCACGAGCAGGCCCTGGAACGGCTGGCCGGGGCGGGCGGGGAGGGGGCTGCCGCCCACCCGGCGGGCGGGGGCGGCGGCCACGGCGCCGGGCTCTCGCTCTCCGACCACGTGATCGTCGTCGGCTACGGCGTGAGCGGGCGCAACGTGACCCGGGTGCTCGCGCGCCACGGCGTGCACCACGTCGTCGTCGAGATGAACCCCGCCACCGTGCGGCGCATCCAGCAGGAGGTCGAGCACGTCTTCTACGGGGACGCGACCCAGGAGGAGGTCCTGCGACACGCCGTGATCGGCGAGGCGCGCGTGCTGGTGATCGCGATCCCCGACCCGGCCGCCACGCGCCAGATCGTGGCCATGGCCAAGAAGCTGCGGCCGGACCTGTTCGTGGTCGTGCGCACGCGGCTGGTGGCCGAGGTCGAGCCCCTCCGGCGCCTGGGCGCCACCTCGGTCGTGCCCGAGGAGCTGGAGACCTCGCTCGAGCTGGCCGGTCGTGCGCTGGCCGCCTTCGGGGTGCCCGAGCGGGTGGTGGCCCGCGAGAAGGGCGCGATCCGGCGCGAGGGCTACGGCGTGCTGCTCCAGCAGGCCCCGGGCCTGGGCGGAGCGCCGGAGCTGGAGGACCTGCTGGCCGAGCTGGACATGACCTACGTCGCGCTCGGGCCCGGCGCGCCCGTGGCCGGGCGCACCCTGCGCGAGCTCGACCTGCGCGGGCGCACGGGGGCGACGGTGGTGGCGATCCAGCGCGCCGGCTCGTCGCTGGCCAACCCGGGGGCCGACACGCGGCTCGTGGAGGGCGACGTGGTGGCCGCCGTGGGCAGCCGCGAGCAGGTGCTGGCGCTGCGCGCCCTCCTCGGCGAGCCGGTCGCCCCGCCGGGGGGCGGCGGATAGACTGCGGGCGGCCCCCCCCCGCGCCCGCATGACCACGACCTCCCCGACCGCCTGGGCGCACGAGACGTCCTTCCGCACGGCCGCGCAGGCGCTGGCCTCGAGCCTGTTCGACGCGCTCGACCCCACCCTGCGCCCGCGCGTGTTCTTCGTCCTGCTGGGCGTCGGCGCCTCGGGGGCCCTGCGCGCCCTGCCGCTGGACGCGGCCGGCGCCAGCCTGCCGGCCGACTTCCTGCTCAAGGCCGCCGAACGGGCCGCGGCGCTCCAGGCCGAGGGCCTCAGCCGCGCCGGCGCGGCCCCGACGGGCCCCCCGACGACCGGCACGACGACGAGCGCAGGCCTGAGCCGGCGCCTGCCGGGCACGGACGCCTGGCGGCGCGCGCTGGCCGAGGGCTTCGCCGCCCTGGAGAGCGCGCGCGAGCTGGTCACGACGGTGGGCGAGGCGCGCGCCGCCGAGGGCTGCGCGGTGCTCCCCGTCGTGCAGCTGAGCCGCCGGGCCTGGGAGGCCTACTACACGCTGCGGCGCAGCGAGCAGGACGTGCTGAGCCGGCGCCCCACCTCCCTGCTCGAGGCCGCCGTGGCGGAGCTGCTGCGCCGCCTGGCCGGGGCGCTGGCCGAGGCCCACGACGCTGCGCCCGCGCTCGACCAGGATCCGGAGGAGGTGCTGGCCACGGCCGGGCGCCTGCTGGCCGACACGCCGGCGCTGGGCGAGGGCAGCGACCTGCACCTGCGCGGCCTGTTCCAGGCCTGCAACACGCTCTCCTCGCTGTCCTACGAGGGGCGCGGGACGGTGGGGCGGCTGATCCTCTCGCGGCCCGGCTACCCCGGCCTGGTGCGGCGCGTCACCCTGGAGAGCCCCGTGCGCCTGCACGACATCCCGGCCGTGCGCAAGCTGCTGGTCACCAGCGTGGGGGGGCTGGCCCTGCTCAGCGACGGCGGCGTGGTCTACGGCCTCGGCGGGCTCGACCTGAACCGCTCGCTCCCCGGCGAGAGCCTGTTCCACGTGGCCTTCGTCAAGAGCAGCAGCTGGGAGCTCTCGCGGGGCCTGCGCACGCTGATGCGCGTCACCTACGGCCGCCCGCGCCTGCCGCGGCTCTCGATCAGCGAGGCGCGCTTCCGCTTCTACGTCACGCGCACCTTCGGCCTGCTGCCCCTGGAGGACTTCGAGGCGCTCTGGTCGCTGGCGCTGGCGGCGAGCGAGCAGCGCCACGGCACGATCCTGGTGATCGCCGCCAACGCGCAGGCCGAGGCGCGGCGGCTGGCGCTGCAGGGCATGCCCATCGAGCCCGTGCGCCTGGACCGGGAGACGCTGCTGGCGATCTCCTCCATCGACGGCGCCGTGCTCGTGGCCCCCGACACGACCTGCCACGCGATCGGCGCGATCCTGGACGGGCGCGCCCAGGGCACCGGCGACCCCGCCCGGGGGGCGCGCTACAACTCGGCCCTGCGCTACGTGCTGACCTCCGACCAGCCCTGCCTGGCCGTGGTGGTCAGCGAGGACGGGCGCGTGGACCTGCTCTGCCGGTAGATTCCGGCGGGCCCGAGTCCCGCCGGTCCGAGGCTCGAGGCGGGATGGCGGAGGCCCCGTAGACCCGCGCCGCCAGGCTCCGGGTAGACGCGCCTTGCCACCGACGCGCTGGATGGCAGCATTCCTGGGCGCCCCGCAAGCGGGGCGCCGGGAGCGGCCCTGAGGAGGGCGACGTGTGTGCTGCCCACACGAGCCCGAGGAAGGGCCGCGAGCGCCCTTGAGCCCAGCGCGTCGCACGTTCCCGCCTCGAGCTTGCGACTCGCAGAGCCAGGTCCGCGTCAGCGGCGGACGCGGCGCGGCCCCGCGCGGCGCTTGCCCTCGCCCTCCGAGGCGCGGTCGGTGCGGCTCGGGTGGCGCGGACCCTGCCCCTCCTTCGCCGCGGCCCGGCGGGCCGCCTTGCGCTCGGGCTTGGTCCCCCGACCCTTCGACGCGCGGCCACCTTCCTGCTTGCGGGGCATGGGGACTCCTCCCAGGGGCTCGACGGGCCGAGCGTACTCAGCCCGCGCGGGGCGGCCCCGACTTTTCGCCCGCGCTCGGCGCGCCGCCCGTCTGCGTGGCCTGGGCGCTCAGCGGGGGACGAGCCCGGTCAGGCCGCTCACGTCGAGCAGCCAGTAGGTCAGGGCGCTCACGGCGGCGGCCGTGGGGATCGTGAACACCCAGGCCCAGAGGATCTTGCCCGCCACGCCCCAGCGCACCGAGCGCAGACGCTTGACGACGCCCACGCCCATGATCGAGCCGGTGATCGAGTGGGTGGTGCTCACGGGGATGCCCGAGAGGGCCGTGCCCATGAGCACCAGGGCGCCGGCCGTCTCCGCGCAGAAGCCCTGCTCGGGGCGCAGCTTGGTCAGCTTGCTGCCCATCGTGCGGATCACGTTCCAGCCGCCCAGCAGGGTGCCCAGGCCGATGGCCGTGTGCGCCGCCAGCACGACCCACAGCTGCACGTCCCGGCCCGACTGGTAGCCGGCCGTGAACAGCGCGATCGTGATGATGCCCATCGTCTTCTGGGCGTCGTTGCTGCCGTGCCCCAGGCTGAAGCCGGCGCTGGAGAGCAGCTGGCCGGCCCGGAACAGCCGGTCCACCTTGGCTGGGGTCTGGTGGCGGAACAGCCAGTACACCGAGAGCATCATCAGCGCGCCGACGACGAGCCCGATCAGCGGGGCGACGACGATGAACACCAGCACCGTCTCGATCGCCTGGGCGTTCAGGCAGCCGAAGCCCGCCTTGGCCACGCCGGCGCCGATCATGCCGCCGATCAGCGAGTGGCTGACGCTGATGGGCAGCCCCCAGCCCGTGCACAGGTGCGCCCAGAGCACGGCGCCCACCAGCCCCGCCATGACGCACAGCAGCGACTGTTGGGCCGGGTCGATCACCTTGACGATCGTCTTCGCCACGGCCGTGCCGACGAAGACCACGGCGGCGAAGTTCCAGAACGCCGCCCAGGCCACCGCCTGCTTCGGGGTCAGCACGCGCGTGGAGACGACGGTGGCGATCGAGTTCGCGGCGTCGTGGAAGCCGTTGACGAAGTCGAAGGCCAGCGCCAGGGCCACGATGAAGATCACCAGCCAGAGCATGCGGACGGCTCCCGTCGTCGGTCGTCGGTCGTCGGGCGATCGCCTCAGGCGTACTCGAGCAGGATGTTCTCGATCTGGTCGGCCACGTCCTCGCACATGTCGGTGGCCGTCTCGAGGTGCTCGTAGACCTCCTTCCACTTGATGATCAGGCGCGTGTCGGTGTGGATGCGGAACAGCTCGCCGATCGCGGGCCGGAGGATCCCGTCGGCCTTGTTCTCGAGCGTGTGGATCTGGATCAGCAGGCCCCGCAGGGCCTCGTTCTTGCGCAGGTCGGAGAGGCTGCCGATGGCCTGCTGCACGATCAGGGTCAGCGCCTCCAGCACCTCCACCAGCGCGTGGAGCGGGGGCGGGGCGTCCTTGAGCTCGTAGTGCAGCATGCGCTGGCTGGCGCCCTCGACCAGGTCGATGATGTCGTCCAGGCGCCGGCAGATCGTGCTGATCTCGTTGCGGTCCAGCGGGGTGATGAAGGTGCGCTGCAGCTCGAGCAGGATCGTGTGGAGCCGGTCGTCGGCCTGGTGCTCGATCTCGCGGATCTCGGCCACGCGCCGCTCCACCTCGTGGGGATGGGCCACGAGCCCCTTGAAGGCCTGGGTGATCTCGACGGCCTTGGCCGCGCAGGCCTCCATGTGCTCGAAGAACACGTCCTTCTTGGGCAGCAGACGCCGGAACATGCGCGACCCTCCGCGGCAGGCCGGTGCCTCCCCGGCGCCGCCGCTCCAGGGGCCCTGAGGCCCCGCCGGGAGCGGGTGCGAGGTCGAAGGCCACCGTGATGCGCGCCGGCCACGGCCGCCTGCCGTGCCCGGACCATCCCTGCCGCGCGCAGGGTGCCGGAGCGGGGCGACGGGGTCCACCGTTTTCCCCGGTGGGGGGCCTCACCGGACGTCGGTAGCATCCGGGGATGCCTCGCCCCCGCGCCCCCCGCCCTCGCCCGGCGCGTCGTCAGGCCCCGGCCCCGGGCCCCTGGCGCCGCCTCCTGCCGTTCCTACCCCTGCTGCTCGGCTCCCTGCTGCTCCCGGCCTGCGGCGAGACGGCCCCCGCCGAGCGCCCGCCCCCGGTGTCGCGGCCGGCGGCCACCTGGGACCTCTCGCGGCTGCCCGCCGCGCCCGCGGCGCTCGAGTCGTGGACCACGCCCGAGGGCGTGCTGGTGGAGGTGCTGCGCCGGGGCGAGGGCCCCGAGGCCGGGCCCGAGACCGCCATCGACCTGCACTACCGCGGCTACCGGCTCGACGGGCACCTCCTGGCGGAGGAGGTCTGGCCGCTCAACGCGCCCGGCCAGCGCCGCCTGGCCGACCTGCTGCCCGGGCTGCGGCAGGGGCTCGGGCGCCTGAGGCCCGGCGAGCGCCGGCGCGTGCGCGTGCCGGCGGCGCAGGCCTTCGGCTGGCAGAGCCCCAGCGTGCGCCTGCCCCCCGGCACCGACCTGGTGTTCGACCTCGCCTGGCCCGTGCTGCGCGTGGAGGACCTGAGGCTGGGGGCCGGCCCCGAGGCCCGCGCGGGGCAGGAGGTGCAGGTGCACTACCGCGGGCAGCTCGAGGACGGCACCGTGTTCGAGGACAGCCGCCAGGTGCGCGACCGCGCTCCGGTCACCCTGCAGCTGGTCGAGGGTCGGGCCATCGCCGGCTGGGTGCGCGGCGTGCCGGGCCTGCGCGTCGGCGGGCTCAGGCGGCTGTCCATCCCTTCCCACCTGGCCTACGGCGCGCAGGGCCACGCGCAGGGCAAGATCCCGCCGCACGCCGACCTCACGTTCACCATCGAGCTGTTCGCGGCGCGCGACGCCCCCGCCGCGGCGCCCACCCGCCCCGCCGACCCCGTGGAGCGGCGCTGACGCGCAAGCCTGCCAAGAGAGGCGACCCGAGGCACGTGCGGCGCGCTGGAGCCGGGCGCTCAGGCCGCTTCCTCCTCCTTGCGCAGGCCTCGAGGCGCGTCGTCGTCGTCATCGGCCTTCCGCTACCGGCCCAGCGCGCCGGTCGCCTGGGCTCGGTCTTCGGAAGCCCTCCGTGGGCCCTCCGCGGGAGGTGTCTCGCCCTCCGCAGGGCCGTTTCCCCGGCTTCGTGGCCATGCCGCCGAGGCGCGCCCCCCCCTCCCCGCGCCAGAAGGGGAGCCGCGAGAGGTGCGCCCTACAATCCGCCACCGGTCGCCTGACGTCCGGGCGCCCGGCGCCCTGGGCGCCGTCCCCCTCGAGGCCCCGTCTCCCCATGCCCGAGCCCACCACGGCGCCCCAGGCGGCGGTTTCCCCCGTCGCCGGCACCGGCCCCGACCCGGTCGTCAACCGCCTGAGCATCCAGGTGGCCACGGTGAACGGGTCGGGCAGCCAGACCGCCAACAACACCCTGCTGCGGGCGATCTTCCAGATGGGCGTGCCGGTGTCGGGGAAGAACCTGTTCCCCAGCAACATCGCCGGGCTGCCCACCTGGTTCACGATCCGCGCCAACGCCGACGGCTACATCGCCCGGCGCCGGGAGATCGACGTCCTGGTGTGCATGAACCCGGCCACCGCCGACGCCGACGTGCGCGGGGTGCCGGCGGGCGCCACGGTGCTCTGCGACGACACGATCCTCAAGTCGCACCCGCGCACCGACGTCACCTTCCTGCCGATCCCCTTCCAGACGATCGTCCGCGACGTGTGCCCGAAGGTCGAGCTGCGCAAGCTCGTGGTCAACATGGTCTACGTGGGCGTGCTGGCCGAGATGCTGGGCATCGAGGTGGCCGAGGTCGAGCGCGCGCTCGAGAAGGCCTTCCGGACCAAGCCCAAGGCCATGGGCGTCAACCGCGACGCCGTGCTGGCCGGCGTGCGCCACGCCCGCGAGCACGTCTCCCACCGCCCCCGCTTCCGCGTGGCGCGCATGGACCGCACGGCGGGCAAGGTGCTCGTGGACGGCAACACGGCCTGCGCCGTGGGCGCGATCTTCGCGGGCGCGACGGTGCTGGCCTGGTACCCGATCACGCCCTCCTCGAGCCTGGCCGAGACCTTCACCGACCTGGCCGAGCGCTACCGGCGCGACCCGGTCACCGGCAAGTCCACCGTCGCCGTGCTGCAGGCCGAGGACGAGCTGGCCTCGGTGGGCATGGTCGTCGGCGCCGGCTGGGCGGGCGCGCGCGCCTTCACCACCACCAGCGGGCCCGGGATCAGCCTGATGTCGGAGTTCGTCGGGCTCTCCTACTACACCGAGGTGCCCGGCGTGATCGTGGACGTGCAGCGCACCGGGCCCAGCACCGGTTTGCCCACGCGCACGATGCAGGGCGACGTGCTCAAGGCCGCCCACCTCTCGCACGGCGACGCCCAGCACCCCTGCCTGTACCCCGCCGACATCGCCGAGGCCTACGAGCTCACCCTGGCCGCCTTCGACCTGGCCGAGCAGCTCCAGACGATGGTCTTCGTGCTCACCGACCTCGACCTGGGCATGAACCTGTGGATGGCCGACCCCTGGCCCTACCCGGCCGCGGCGCCGCGGCGCGGCAAGGTGCTCGACGCCGAGGGCCTCAAGACCGTCAAGGACTGGGGCCGCTACAAGGACGTCGACGGCGACGGGGTGCCCTGGCGCACCCTGCCCGGGACCCCGGGGGGGCTGGGCGCCTACTTCACCCGCGGCAGCGGGCACGACGAGTACGCCCGCTACACCGAGGACGGGGCCACCTACGCCCGCAACATGGATCGCCTGGCCCGCAAGCTCGAGACGGCCCGCGCGCTCGTGCCGGGGCCGGTGGCCGACGGACGGGGCGCCAAGGTGGGCGTGCTGGCCTACGGCACCACGCACCACGCCGTCGTCGAGGCCCGCGACCAGCTGCGCGCCGAGCAGGGGCTCCCGACCGACTACCTGCGCGTGCGCGCCTTCCCCTTCGCCCCCGCCGTGCGCGAGTGGATCGCGGCCCACGAGCGGGTCTACGTCGTCGAGCAGAACCGCGACGGGCAGATGCTCGAGCTGCTGCGCATCGAGGTCCCGGGCCTCGCCGAGCGGCTGGTGAGCGTGCGCCACTACGACGGGCTGCCGATCGACGCCCGCACCGTCACCGACCAGATCGCGGCTGCCGAGCGCGCCGCCGCCGGCCCGAAGGGACGCTGAGCATGAGCAACGCCGCGACGACGACCGCCGAGCCGGCCCCCCGGGGCAACGTGAACCGCGTCGGCCTGACCGTGGCCGACTACAAGGGCGCGCCCAGCACGCTGTGCAAGGGCTGCGGCCACGACGTCATCACCAACGCCATCATCACCTCGTTCTACGAGATGGGCGTCGAGCCGCACCGCGTGGCGAAGATGTCGGGGATCGGCTGCTCGTCGAAGACGCCGGCCTACTTCCTCAACCGTGCCTGGGGCTTCAACAGCGTGCACGGGCGCATGCCGTCCGTGGCCACGGGGGCCATGCTGGCCAACCGCGGGCTGGTGTCGATCGGCGTCTCGGGCGACGGCGACTCGGCCTCGATCGGCATCGGCCAGTTCATGCACATGGTGCGGCGCAACGTGCCCCTGGTCTACGTGGTCGAGAACAACGGCGTGT
>CAZPOZ010000047.1:0-10900 GCA_964588235.1 uncultured Planctomycetales bacterium | reverse complement strand
CGGCGGGGCCTCCGCTTCCACCGCCGCACGTCGGCGGGCCTCGCGCCGCTGGACGAGCGCCTCCGCGACGTCGAGCCGCTCCGCAGGGGCCCCGGCCGCGCGGGCCTCGGCCAGCGCCGCCCGCGCCCCCTCGCCGTCGTCCTCCTTCAGGGCGCCGTACGCGCGGCCCAGGGGCCGAAGCCAGGCCGGAAGGCGCTGCCGCTCCAGGCGCACCAGGGCCGGCTCGCTCCGGCGCCCGGCTTCGTCCACGGCCTCGAGCCGCAGCACCCGCTGCTCGCCGGGCGCCAGCTCCACGGCGTGCCCGAAGCCCCCGTCCGGGGCCAGGGGCAGCTGGTGGCCTTCCGCCCACAGGGTGACGGGTCCGGCCCCGTCCACGCGACCGCGCACGGTGACCGACGCCTCCGCCCCCCACCAGCGCCCGCCGGCGGGGGCCGTGAGCAGCAGCGTGGGCCGAGGCACGGGTGCGGCGGGCGGGGGGCGCTCGGGCGGGGGCGCGACGGCCGTGGGGCGCTCGGGCGAAGGCGCGGGGGGCGCTTCCTCGTCGCCCCCCGACAGCGCGAGCGCGGCGGCCGCCAGGGCCAGCAGGCCGCCGGCGACGAGCAGCGCGCGCCGGCGGCGCCCGGGCGCGGCCCGGGCGCCGCTGCCGGGATCGGCGCGCTCCACGGGGTCGGGAAGGGAGGCTGCGCCCGGCGCCGTCGCCGGGGCCGAGGCAGCCAGGCCCGCGGCGAAGGCCTGCGCGAACGCCGCGCAGCCGCGGTGCCGCGCGCGCGGGTCGCGCAGCAGCGCCCGCGCGAGCGCTTCGGCGGCCCCCGACGGGAGGTGCGCGATCACCGCAGCGGGATCCGGCGCCTCGTCGCGCAGCTTGGCGGCGATGACGGAGGCGGCGCCCCCGAGGAACGGGGGTCGCCCCGCGAGGGCCTCGAAGGCCGTGGTCGCCAGGGCGTACTGGTCGGCCTGCCCGCTGAGCGGGGACTGCCCCGCGTCGTCCAGCAGCTGCTCGGGCGCCGCGTACACGGGCGTGAAGAGCGCGCTGGTGGTCGGGGCGGCGGTGGTGTCGCCGCTGAGGGCCTTGGCGATGCCGAAGTCGGACAGCACCGGGTGGCCGAGCGCGTGGAACAGCAGGTTCGCGGGCTTGACGTCGCGGTGGACGATGCCGGCGGCGTGCAGGTGGTCCAAGGCGTCGGCCACGGGCCGCAGCCAGGCCAGCACCTCGTCGGGGCTCTGGCGGCCGCCCGACGCGCGCAGGCGCTCCTTGAGCGAGCCGCCGGCCAGGAAGTCGCAGACGAAGAAGGGCACGCCCTGGTGCTCGCCCGCGCCCAGGATGCGCACGACGTGCGGGTGGTCGAAGCGCGTGAGCGCCCGCACCTCGTGCTCGAACCGGCGGCGGAAGCCGGCGTCCTCGAGCAGGCGCGGGTCGGGCACCTTGACGGCGACCGGGGTTCCCAGGGTCAGGTTCGTGCCCTTCCAGACCGTGCCCATGCCGCCGGAGGCCAGGCGCTGCTCCACGCGGTAGACGCCGAGCAGGGTCACCCCGCCGAGGTCGAGCGTGAAGCGGAGCGGGAGGTCGCCCGTCATGCCGGGCAGCATCGCATGCTCCCCCCGGGAGCGTCGGCGGGCGTCGTACCCTCGGGGCATGGCCGACCCCGTGGAGCAGCGCCGCGACGAGCGCCGCGCCGAGGAGCGCCTGCGCATGGTGCGCACCGTGCGTGCGCAGATGGCGCGGCTTCACGCGCAGGGCCTGGGCCCCCGGCTCTCGGAGCGCGTGGCCGCGGCGCTCGAGGCGGTCCCCCGTGAGCGCTTCGTGCCGCCGGACGTCGAGCGCGAGGCCTACGCGGACACGCCCCTGCCCATCGGCGAGGGCCAGACGATCTCGCAGCCGCTGATGGTGGGCCTGATGAGCGAGGTCGCCGCGCCCGGGCCGACGGGCGTCGTGCTGGAGGTCGGCACGGGCTCGGGCTACGGGGCGGCGGTCCTCGCCCGCCTGGCGCGCCGGGTCTGCACGATCGAGGTCGTGCCCGCGTTGGCGGAGCGGGCGGCGGCGCGGCTTCGCGCCCTGGGGACCTCCAACGTCGAGGTGCGCGCGGGCGACGCCTGGCAGGGCTGGGCGGGCGGGGCGCCCACGGACGACGGGCGCTTCGACGCGATCGTGGTCACCTGCGCGGCGCCCGTGGTGCCCGCGCGGCTGCTGGCGCAGCTCGGGCCCGGGGGGCGGCTGGTGCTGCCGCTGGGCGAGCCGGGGGGGGAGCAGGTCCTCACGCTGGTGGAGGTCGATGGGGAGGGCGTCGCGCGGCTGCAGCGCCTCTTGCCGGTGGCCTTCGTGCCGATGGTGCGTCGGGGCGGGGGTGGAGCCGCGCCCCCGACGCCGTAGACTGCCGGCATGAGCCCCAACCCCGCCGCCTCGCAGCCCGAACGCATCGCCGTGGACCACATCCTCGTGGGCGTGAGGAGCGCTTCGTTCCCGCAGGGGCGCCACGACGCCGCCACCGCGCGCAAGCTGGCCTACGACCTGCTGGCGAAGCTCGAGGCGGGGGGCGACTGGGCGGCGGCCAAGCGCGAGCACAGCGACGATCCGCCGCCCGGGGGACCGTACGCGCTGGCGAACCGGGGGGTGCGCCCGGCGGGCCGCGGCGAGTACGCCCGCGACACGATGGTGCCGGCCTTCGGCGACGTGGGCTTCGCCTTGGCCGTGGGCGCGATCGGCATGGCCGACCACGACCCGCGCACGAGCCCCTTCGGCTTCCACCTGATCAAGCGGGTGACGTAGGGCGCGAGCCGGCTGGTCAGAGCAGCAGGAAGGCGAGCAGGACGGCGCCGACCGCGAACAGCACGCCGCCCACGAACAGGAACAGGTAGGCGGCGCAGCCCGCGGTGCGGTCGAGCACCGCTTGGTCGGGCCGGCTGGGGTCGTAGTAGACGCGCACTGCGGAGCCGGCCGGGTAGCGCTCCGCGATGCTGCGCGCGTACGCGGGCGACTTGGTGACGGCGTCGTGGAACGAAACCCGGCTCGACTGGAAGGGGGAACCGTCCACCTCGTAGGCGTAGCTCACGCGCAAGGTCGCCGTGCGGCCGTGACCGCCCGAACCGAGCCTGCCGCTCGGGCCCGATTCCGCGATGCCGCTGGCGAGCACGCGACCTTCCACGGAGGGCCAGCGCCGGCTCGCCCGGGCGCGTCGGAGCATGAGCCAGCCGATCAAGCCGACCCCGCCCCCCAGGAGCAGGAACGCCAGCGGGAACCAGGTCAGGAAACCCGCGGTGGGGTCCGGCGGCAGCGGCGGGGTCTCGGCGGCCATGGACGCCGACCGTAACCAGAGGGGGCTGGCGGGGCAAGGCCCCCCCGGAGGAGGGGCTCGGCGCCCGCGGCCTCAGCGCCCGCGCTCGACGCGCACGGCGCTCGGGGGCAGGGCCGCGGAGCGCGCCCGGCCCGTGCCGGTGCCCGCCGGCACGACCAGCGTGTAGGTGGCCGAGGCTCCCAGGTCGAGGTAGGCGCTCTGCGCCGTGGAGCCGTCGTCGAAGGCCAGGCCGTCATTGAGCGTGACGCCGAGCGTGCCCACGTCGTTGCCGCCGAAGCCGTCGTCGGTGCACTGCACGCGCAGGAAGTACACCCCGGGCCTGAGCCCGCTGATCGGCAGCCGGTACTCCCGGGAGGTCAGCACGGGCGTCTGCCAGGTCGCCAGCAGCGTGCTGCCGCCGGCGTCGTAGAGGAAGATGGCGAAGGCGTCGTCGGCGGCCGGGCCGTTGTCGCCGATCACGATGCTGCCCTCGAAGGTCTCGTTCGTCAGGCAGGGCAGCGGATCGACGTTGCCGCCCACCTGGGTCGGGTTGGCGTAGAGCTGCCCGTTCGGGGCGTACTCGAAGTGCAGGTGCGGGCCGCTCACGCCGCCGGACTGACCCGACAGGCCGATGACCTGTCCCTGGGTCACGGGGTACTGCGTCGGCGAGAACGTGGTCCCGAGCCCGACGGCCGCGATCGGCTGGCCGCCCCAGACCGGGCTGTTGGGGCTCAGGTGCGCGTAGCGCGTGGCGGAGCCGTCCGAGTGACGCACGTCCACGTACCAGCCCCAGCCCTTCCCGGTTGCGGGGTTGAACTGGTTGCGGACCCGCTCGATGTAGCCGTCGGCCACGGCCATCACCGGCGTGCCGACCGGGACGCTCAGGTCCACCCCGTGGTGGAACGCGCCCGCCTGCCCCGTGATCGGGTCGGTACGCGAGCCGAAGGCGCTCGAGACGGGCGGCAGCGCCCCCGAGGGGAGGGCCACGGGCAGCCCGATCCCCGCGGAGGCGCAGCCCGGGCTGGAGGGGGCGCGCGCCCTGCCGGACCCCGCGGGGCCGTTCTCGCCCGGGCCGGCCGCCAGCAGGAGCACGGCCTCGAAGGCGCCTGCGCTCTGCGCGTCGGTCAGCACCCAGCGCGGGAGCGAGGCCGTGACGACGGCCGCCGCCGCGTCGTAGAAGGAGGGCATGAGCCGGAAGGCGTCCTCCACGTCGGCTCCCTCGGCGAAGCGCACGAGGGCGTAGAGGTAGAGGCCCTGGCCCGCCGGGACGGCCTGGGCCAGGGGGGCAGGCACCTCGAGCTCCACCTCGAAGGTCTCGGCCCCGATGAGCGCGGGTCCGACGGCCACGCGCACCTCGTAGGCCAGGCGCTCGCCCGCGGAGAACAGCACGCCCGTCTCGCGGAAGAGCTCGTCGTTGGGCGCGGCGGGGCCCTGCACGACCCGGACCTCCTGGGGCGCGGCGAACGCTCCCGCGGGGAACGAGACGCGGGCGACGCCCGAGAGGCTCACGGAGCCGCCCTCGGGGCCGAGCGTGGCCACGCCTTCCACCGTCGGCGCGGCAGCGGGGGGGGAGCCGCCGCCGCACGCGGCCAGGAGGGCGAGCAGCAGGGGAGCGAGCGAGCGTCGGGGCAGGCGCGGTGACATGGAGGGCTCCAGGGGGGTCTCTGCGCTCCAGAGCGGGATCCGCCGGGCAGCGCTACGGCGGGCCGCCCCGACGCCGACGCCCTCATGGCGCTCCCCTGCGGATCCGGACCGGACGTCGCGGCCGTCCCGCGCGGCTCCCGCCCGCCCGGAGGAGGCGGCGGCGTCCCTGCGATGGTCGGCGCCGGACGGGGAATGGGGTCGGACGGCCGGTCCTGGCCGCCCACCGCACGTCCTGCTCCGGAGCCCCCCCATGCGTTCGACCTGCCTCGGGTACCTCCCGCTCCTCACGCTCGCCGCCCTCGCCTTCGGCTGCGGCGGAGGCCTGGGCGGCTCGGCAGCCACCAACACGCCGCCGGTCCTCGTGGCCAGCTCGCCGTCGGGCATCGAGTTCGCCGCCGGCCAGCAGCTGACCTTCTCCGTCACGGTCTCGGATCCGGACGGCGACGCGGTCTCCCTGCGGCTGCGCAACCCCGCGCCCGGCATGTGGGCCAGCCCGATCGCGAACGCGCCCTCGCCGCAGACCCTCACCGTCCACTGGACGGTGCCCGCGGGCGCGCTGACGGGGCCGACCCTGCACTTCGCCGCCCACGACGACGGCATGCCAAGCGCGGCCGCGGACCTGCGGCTGCCGACCCGCTGCACGGGGCAGAGCCGCAACGGGATGCTGCGGGGCGACGTCACGGGCGACGGCATCCCGGACCTCGTGGCGCTGGCGTCGGGGGCCGACGCGCCCGGGCCCGACTCCGGCGCGATCTACGTCTGGCGGGGGGAGTCGGTGATGGGCACGACCCAGCCGACGAACGCGCCGATCAAGCTGACGCGCCCCGGGGGCGTGGCCGGCGACCGACTCGGCCTCGCCTCGGGCCAGGCGCTCTTCCTGGTGCACGTCACCGGAGCCGGCCCGGCCCTGGACATCGTCGCCGTGGCCCAGAACGCGACCGTGGGCGGCCAGGCGAACGCCGGCGCCCTCTGCGTCTGGAAGGGCGGGGTGGGCAACTCAGCCCCGGCCTTCCACGCCACGCTCGCCCTCCCCGCGCCCCTCTCCGGCGACCTGCTGGGCGTCGGCGCCGGGCAGGCGGTCCAGTTCGGCGACGTGTGCGGGGACGCGACGCTCGACCTCGTGGTCTCGGCGCACAACGCCGACCAGCCGACGCCGTCGTTCACCAACGCGGGCGTGATCTGCGTCTGGGCGGGGGGCGCCGCGCTCACGCCGGGCGCCCCGGCGCCCCTGGAGCTGCGGAAGCCGACGACCTTCGCGAACGAG
The DNA here is from genome assembly GCA_964588235.1 of uncultured Planctomycetales bacterium. GTDB lineage: Bacteria > Planctomycetota > PLA2 > PLA2 > JAEUHO01 > CAZPOZ01. Next base: position 4,723 of record CAZPOZ010000047.1, on the reverse strand, counting down.
TACCTCGGGCTGGCGAGCGGGCAAGGCGTGCAGCTCGTCGAGCTGATGGGCGACGGCAAGCTGGAGATCGTCGCCGCAGCGCCCTACGCGGACGTGGGCGCCGTGAACGCGGGCGCCGTCTACGTCTGGCAGGGGGCGGCCGGGCTCACGTCGGGTCCCCCCACGACGACGCTCCGCAACCCGCTCGGGCAGGCGAACGACAGCCTCGGCAACGAGGCGGCCCCGGGCCAGGGCGTGCGGTTCGGGGACGTCGTCGGAGACCAGCGCCTGGACGTGATCGCCTGTGCGCCGTCGGCGACGGTGGGGAGCTCGGCCCAGGCCGGGGCCCTCTACGTCTGGGACGGCGCGGCCCTGGTGCCCGGGCTGGTGTCGCCGACGCTCACGCTCAGCTCGACGACCCCCTCCGCGCTCGCCCAGCTGGGGCGGATGCCGTCCTCGGGGGAGGGTCTGTTCCTGGTCGACGTGACCGGCGAGGGCGACCTCGACCTCGTCGCCTGCGCGCCCCACGAGACGGTGGGCTCGACGACGGACGCCGGGGCGATCTACGTGTGGAAGGGCAAGACCGGCTCCTCCGCGCCCCTTGCCCGGCTCACGACGCCGACCCCGTTCGCGGGGGACCTCCTCGGCGCCGTGGGACCCGGGGAGGGGGAGGGCCTCTCGTTCGGGGACGTGGACGGCGACGGGATCACCGACCTGGTGGTGTCGGCGCCCAGCGCTGACCGGGCGCTTGCCACGGTGAACACCGGCGCCCTCTACGTCTGGCGGGGCGGCCCCACGCTCACGGGCTCCGTGGGGCCCACGTCCCAGCTGCTCGTGGGCCTGCCGTCGGCGAACGACGGGCTCTGCAGCGCCAGCGGCCAGGGCGTGCTGCTCGGCGACGTGACGGGGGACGGCCGGCTCGACGTCGTCGCCGGCGCCATGCTCGCGCAGGTCGGCTCGAGCACGACCGCGGGCGCGGTCTACGTCTGGCCGGGGCCGATCGCGCCGAGCCCGTTCCTCACGCCGGCCGCGATCCTCACCTCGGCGACGCCGACGACGAACGACCGGCTGGGCTACGTCGCCTCGGGCCTCGGGCTGCGCCTCGGCGACCTGAACGGCGACGGGGTGGACGACGTCATCGCCGTCGCCGAGCGGGCGACGGTCTCGGGCAACGCGTTCGCGGGCGCGGTGGTCGTGTGGCTCGGCGGCGGCTCGCTGCTCCCGACGCCGAGCCTGACGCTCGTGGCGCCGTCGCCGCAGCCCAACGACAGGCTCGGGCTCGCCGACGGGCTCGGGGTCCAGCTGGTGGACGTGACCGCGGACGGCTTCGCCGACCTCGTCGTGGGCGCGAAGGACGCCCAGGTGGGATCGACGGCCGGCGCAGGCTCGGTCTTCATCTGGAAGGGCGGCCCGACGGTCTCGGCGACGCTCACGGCGCAGCTCGCGGTGGTGGGCGCGGCGCCGAACGACCGCCTCGGCTCGGGGACGGGCCAGGCGATCCAGGTGGGCGACGTCACGGGCGACGGCATCCCGGACCTCGTGGCGCTGGCGTCGCCGGCGCTCGCTTCGGCGCCGGGCGCGGGAGCGATCCACGTCTGGAAGCTCGCCCAGCCTTCGACCCTGCTGACGGGCCCCGTGGCGCCCACGTTCACGTTGACGGACGCCTCGGCTGCTCCGAACGACGGGCTGGGCTCCTGAAGGTCGGGCTCCGCGCGAACCCGAGGAAGACGACGGGCGGGCGGTCCCCGCCCCGGAGGGACTCCGATGCCGACCGACGTCCGCCTCTCGCGCCGCGGGCTCCTCACGGGCTGTCTGGCGGCGATCCCGCTCGCGGCCTGCGGCTCGGGCGGGTCGGGCACGGCCCCCCTGGGGAGCGGCCCCCTGGCCGTCCTGGTGCTGTTCAAGGGGCCCGTGATCCCCGACGCCACCTCGAAGCTGCTCGCCACGGGGCTCTTCGCCGCGGTGGACCAACGCGAGGTGTCGGGCTCGACCCCGACGCTGACGCAGCTGCTGGCGTACGACGTGGTCCTGCTGGTGGGCGACGGTCCCTTCCACGATCCCGTCCAGCTGGGCGACGTGCTCGCGAGCGCCCTGGCGGTCGGCCGCGGGGTGGTCGTCGCGGACTTCCTCGTGACGTCCAGCGTGGGCGCCGAGGGCCTCGACGGCGCCTTCGACACGGCGAACTACCACGCGATCCCGGACGTGCCGACCTCCCCGCCGCGGGGGGCGGACGCGCCCTTCGGGGGCTGGCCCGTCGTGATGGACGACCCGGTGCACCCGATCGTGACCGGCGGGTCCGTCGGGGCCCCCATCCCCACGGGCCCCGGCGACTACGGGAGCTTCCGCCCGGCGACGCCGGCCAGCTGGACGTCCGCCGTGCCCGGGGCCGTCCAGGTCGCGCATTGGGACGATGGCGCCGTCGGCGGAGGGAACGCGAACGCGACGGGCGTGCCGACGCCGCTGATCGTCACGCGGGACGTCTTCCCCTCGACCGGGGTGGTCGGTCGGCGCGTGGATCTGGGCCTGCACCCGCAGGCCTACGGTCCGTGGACCGGCCTCGTCCATCCCGATGCGCATCGCATCTACGTCAACGCCCTGCTCTACGCGGGCTACCGCATCTGATCCCCACGCCTCCGACCCCCGCTCGGCGCGGGGGACGGCGAAGCCGCCGCGCCCCGGGCCCGGGTGGTCGGCTCGGGCCCCGGCGCGCGGTCTCTCGGGCCCGACCTCCAGGAGCTGCCCCATGACCAGCCTGCCGTGCCCCTTCCCGCGCCCCGTCCGCCTGCGTGCGACCTCCCTCCTGCCCTTCGTGTGCGCGCTCACGCTGCTCGCGGGATGCGGCGGCGGCGGAGGGGGCGGCGACGAGCCGCCGCGCCGGCCGCGCGTCGTCGTGCTCCACAAGGGTCAGCCCTTCGGCGTGGCGGCGGCCCTGCTGGCGACGGGGCAGTTCGGCGCGGTGGACGAGTTCGACGCAGGCGCCTCCACGCCGAGCGCCGCGTTCCTGTCGGCCTACGAGGCCGCGCTGGTCTACGGGGACGGCCGGTTTCACGACCCCGTCCTGTTCGGCGACCGGCTCAAGGACTACGTCGATGGCGGCCACGGCGTGGTGCTGGCGGCGATGTTCGTGCTGCGGCAGACGCCGGCGGGGGAAGGCATCGACGGCCAGTTCGAGGCGGCGGGCTACTTCGCCATCCCGGAGACGCCGTCGCACACCTTGGACCGCGGAGGCGACGGCCCGGTCGCCCTCACGGTGCATCCGGCCAGCCTGACCCACCCCCTCGTGACGGGGCAGCCGCTCTCGAGCCCGATCTCGACGCTGGGCACCGACTACTGGGCCTCGCGCCCCTACGTACCGGCAGGCTGGCTGTGGCTCGTGCCGGGCGCGGTCGAGGTCGCGGCCTGGGACGACGACCCTGCGTCGCATCCGACGACGCTGCCGAGCGGCGCGCCGAACACGAACGGCGCGGGGAACGGGGGGACGCCCGGGACGCCCACGCCCTTCCTGGTGACGCGGGACCTGGTGGCGCAGAGCGGGGCTCTCGTGCGTCGCGTGGACCTCGGGCTGAGGCTTCAGCCGCCCGGCCTGACCTCGAGCGGCCTGGTCGTGGTGGTGAACTCGCTCCTCTGGGTCACGCACCGGCTGTGACCGACCGCTCGCGCCTGCGCCTCCTCCGCGCGGGAGCGCGGAGCCGGACAAGGCTGATCCGCGGCGGCATGGGGATGGCGGAGAGGCAGGGATCAGAACCCTGGGTAGCCTTGCGACTGCACCGGTTCTCGAAACCGGTGTGGGGTCATCGCAACCATCGCTCGAGCCGTGCGTTACGTCGGCGGCGCTTTCCATGGGCGCCGAACGGGAACCGAGTCGCACGGTTCGGGCCCCCTCGTGCGGGCCCGTCGGCCTACCCCTGCGCCGCGCCCGCGGCGGGCTGGGCGGCGCCCAGGACCGCCCCCAGGCGCTCGATCGCGGCGCGTCCGGCCTCGGGGGCGAAATGCGCGTAGCGCATGGTCACGGCGAGGGTGGAGTGCCCGAGGACTTTCGCCACGCCGAACAAGGGGACGCCGGCCCCCACCATGAGGGAGGCGGCCGTGTGGCGCAGCGTGTGGCACGTGACCTTGGCCCGCTTCGTGAGCGGAAGGGCCTCGCAGCGCTTGACCGCGTCGGCGAGCAACAGGCGCAGCGTCTCCCCGCGCAGCGGCTCCCCGGCCCGGTCGGTGAACACGTGGTCGGACCCGTCGAGCGCGGGGCGTAGGCGCTGCTCACGGAGCGCGGCCAACGTCGCCGCGAGGACGGGCGTGAGCGGGACGGTCCGACCGCGGCCAGCCTTCTCGGTCCGGGGATCGATCTGGAGCTCGCGGCGCTCCAGGTCCACCGCGCACCAGCGCAGGCCGAGCAGCTCCCCGCGCCTCGCGCCGGTGTGGATCGCGGTGAGGACGAACGGCCGCAGGACTTGGGCGCAGGACTCCACGAGCGCGCAGGCCTCGGCGGCCGTGAGGTACGTCTCCCGCTCGCGCCCCTTCTCGGGCGATCGTTCCACCTTGCGCACGGGGTTCGCCGAGACGTACCCGGACCGCTCCGCCCATCGGTAGACCGCCGAGGCGAGGGACAGGTCCCGGTTGATCGTGGGGCCGGAGGCGCCCGTCTTCTGCCGCTCCGTCGCCCTGGGGTTCCCCCGGGTTGAAGGAGGGGCGGGGGCTGAGGGGCTGCGCCGCCAGGGCAGCGGTCGCTTCGAACTCGTTGGGGGAC
>CAZPOZ010000046.1:0-10966 GCA_964588235.1 uncultured Planctomycetales bacterium | reverse complement strand
CCGTGCTGCACCTGCTCTACGCGCGCTTCTGGCACAAGGTGCTCTTCGACCTCGGCCTGGTGCACACCGCCGAGCCCTTCCAGCGCCTGGTGAACCAGGGCATGGTGCTGGCACCCTCGTACCGCGACGGGGAGGACGGACCCTACCTGCGGCCCGACCAGGTGGAGGCGCGCGACGGGCAGGTGCTCGTCAAGGGCAAGGGCACGCCGGCCGTCTCGGTCGTCGAGAAGATGAGCAAGTCGAAGAAGAACGTGGTCAACCCCGACGCCGTGGTGGCCGAGTACGGGGCCGACGTGTGCCGCCTCTACCTGCTCTTCATGGGCCCCACGGAGGCGAACAAGGTCTGGGACGCGGCCGGCATCGAGGGGCTGCGACGGTTCCACGCCCGCGCCTGGCGGCTCTTCCTGGGCGACGAGCGCGCCGAGCCCGCGCCCCGTACGAAGGCGCCCGCCTCCGGGGAGGCCCGGCGCCTGCTCCACGCGACGATCGAGGGCGTGACGCGCGACGTGGAGGCCCTGGCCTACAACACGGCGATCTCCAAGCTGATGGTGCTGCTGAGCGCCATGGCCGACCTGCCCGAGGTCCCCGAGGAGCTGCTGGACGCCTTCGCGCGCCTGCTGCAGCCCTTCGCCCCGCACGCCGCGGAGGAGTTCTGGCGCTCCCTGGGGCGGCGCGACCTGGTCTCCCTGGCCCCCTGGCCGAGCTTCGATCCCGCGGCGCTCGTGGCCGACGCCGTGGAGCTGGCGGTGCAGGTGGACGGCAAGGTGCGGGGCCGGCTCACGGTGCCCGTGGACCTGCCCGACGCCCAGGTGCTCGAGCGGGCCCGCGCGCTCGGGCCCGTCGCCAAGCACCTGGAGGGCCGGGCGCTGGCCTCCGAGCGGGTCGTCAAGGGCCGCTTGGTCGTGCTCGCCACCCGCCCGGCCTGACGCGCGCCGGGCCGCGGCGCTTCCCCTACTTCGGGGCAGGAGCCTCGGGAGGCTTCTCCGGGCCAGGCGCCGGCGCGGGGGCCGGGGCCGGCGCAGGTGCCGGCGCAGGTGCCGGCGCGACGGCCGGCGGCGGCGCCTCGACGTCGGGCGTCAGCGTCAGCGCCAGCACCGGCGCCGCGTGCGCGGCCGCCTGCGACCAGCGGGGCAGCGCGTCCCCGGCCTCCCAGAGGGTCAGGCCGTGCTGCTCGTCACCGGCCACGATCCAGCGTCCGTCCCGCGAGAGGCCCAAGGCCAGCACCAGCAGGCCGGCGCCGGCATACTCGCTCTTCGGGGTGAGCGTCAGCGTCTCCAGCGCCCGCACCCGCCCCTCGCCGGCGGCGTAGAGCACGCCCCCCCCCGGGGCGAGGGCGAGCGCGGACACGAGGGGCTCGGGCACGGCGGCCTGCGCGACCGGCGTCCCGTCGGCGGCGTTGAAGACCCGCACGAAGGACTCCTTGCCCGCCACGTAGACCTTCTGCCCATCCGCCGAGCAAGCCAGCGCCAGCGGCTCGGCGGGCACCTCGAAGGCCTGCGCCCCCGCCTTGCCAGCCCCCAGGTCCCAGCTGCGCACCTTGCGATCGCGTGCCGCGCTCCACAGGGTCGTCCCGCCCCAGGCGAGCGCCGTCACGCCGGCCGCGTGGCCCTCGAGGAGGCGCGTGGTCTTCGCCGCGGCGTCCACCTCGACCACCGCCCACGTCTCCTCGAGGCCGGCGTAGACGCGCTTGCCGTCCGCCGACCACAGCAGCACGTTGACGCGCCCGGGGAGGGCGACCAGGCCGGCGTCCCGCCCGTCCGCGGCGTTCCACAGCCGCAGCGCCTTGTCGTCGCCGGCGCTGGCCAGCAGCGACTCGTCGGGCGCCAGCGCCACGGCACGCACCGGTCCCGCGTGGCCCTTGAGCTCGGCCTCGCTGCGGCCGGCGCTCAGGTTCCAGACCCGGACGGAGCCGTCGCCGCCGCCGCTGAAGGCGAGCAGCCCGGCTCCCGGCAGGGGCTTGGGGGCCGGTGCCGGAACCGGAGCGGGGCCCGGTGCAGGGGCAGGGTCCGGCCCGGGGGCCGGCGCCGGCGCGGGCGCCGGCGCCGGCGACGGCGCGGGCGCCGGCGCGGCGCCGGGCTTGGAGAGGATCAGCACGCCGCCCTGGTCGCCACGGTCGGCCGCCAGGAGCCGGCCGGGCTCGAGCGGATCGGCGCACAGGCCCGTCAGGCGCGCGCCCGGGTCGGGGCGTCGCTGCCAGAGCGGGTCCTTGAGCTCGCCGCCCTTCTCCAGGGTCTCGAGCGCGGCCAGGAGGGCGCGCCCACGCGCCTCGACCAGCACCCGCGTGGCGTTCTCGCCCTCGGCCTGCACCAGCAGGACGCTGTCGCTGCCGTCGGCCGTGCGCTCGAGCAGCAGCGCAGCGGGGGTGGGGCTGGGCACGTCCCACTTGCCGACGTTGATCCAGGGACCCTCCGCCGGCTTGCCGTCCTCGCCCCGGGTGCGTCGGGCGAACAGCCCGGCCTCGGCTGCGGCGTAGTACGCCACGCCCGTCACGGGGTCGATCCCGGCCCACAACGCGCGGTTCCACCCCGGCACGGTCTGCTTGGCGTCCTTGGCGCTGAACAGCCCGGCCTGCTGGGCGGTCCAGGTCTTGCCCCCGTCGAACGACTCGAAGGGGCCGCCCTCGTCGCTCTTGGGGGTCCACCCGCCCCCGGCCACCGAGCGGGCCGCGACGAGCAGGTGCTCCGGGTCGCGGGCATCGACCGCCAGCGCGGCGGCCCAGGCGGTGGACGCCCCTTCCACCGCGACGCCCAGCGGCGCCCAGGTCGCGCCGTCCTTGGAGGTCATCACGGCCGAGGCGCGGGCCAGCAGCAGGTGCGCGCCCTCGCCGGCGCGTGCGTAGCCCACGACCTCGTCTTCGGGGTCCTCGGGGGTGTAGGCGGGCTTCCAGGTGGCGCCACCGTCCTGCGTGCGCAGCAGGACCCGGCCCCCGGCCACCCAGGCATCGGCCTCGGGCTCGGCGTGGAGGAAGGTCGGCACCTGTCCGAGCCGGCCCACGCGCTCCCAGGACTGGCCCCGGTCCTTCGAGGCGTAGACCTGGCCCTGGTCGCTCACGCACAGGTGCGCGCCGCTCCGGGGGTGGACGCCCACGGCCTGGATGCCGGGGACGACCGCCGGAAGGTTGGTCTCCTCCCGGGAGAAGGTGGCGCCCTCGTCCACCGAGCGGTGCAGCCCGGTCACCAACGAGGTGCCCCAGAGGGCCTTGGCCTCCTTCGGCGGGAACACGAGCGCGGAGAGCTCGAGCTCGGCGTGGCCCAGGGCGGCCCACTTCTGGTGACGGGCGTCCTCGCTGACGAACAGGCCCCGGTCGCGGAGCAGGGCGTAGACGCGCTTCCTCTGCCGCGGGTCGAAGCCGACCCAGATCGCGTCGCCCTCGAGCACCGGCTTCTTGGACCACGAACGGCCCACGTCGGCGGAGGCCCACACGCCCCGGGCGTCGGCGAGGTAGACGTCCTTCGTGCCGGGCACGACCGGCGTGAGCTCCCGCACGTCGTGGACGTCGATGCCGCCCGGGTCGGTGCGCACCCACTTCGTGCCGCGGTCCTCGCTGTACCAGACCCCGACGGCGCCCCCGACGAGGATCACCTTGTCGGTCTTCTCGCTGAGCACGATCGGCCAGGCGTCGTGGCCCAGGCCCGTGGACTTCAGGTTGCTCCCGGCGATCTGGGTCCAGCTCTGCCCCGCGTCGGACGACTCCCACAAGCCCCCGTTGAACAAGCCCTCGGTGCGCGTGCCCGCCAGCAGCCGCACGCTCTTGCTCGGATCGACGATCAGGTCGTGGATCCACTCCCCGCTGCGCTTTCCGTTCCAGGAGTAGTTGACCAGGCCGCGGCTGATCAGCTCCCAGGTGTCGCCGCCGTTCTGGCTGCGGTAGATGCGGCCCTGGAGCACGGCGTAGACCGTGCGCGGGTTGCGCTCGTCCAGGGCGAAGCGCGCCGGCGTGCGCAGGCCGGGTGGCGGGTTGGCGTCGCGCACGACGCGCGTCCAGGTCGCCCCTCCGTCCAGGCTGCGGGCGGGACCGATGCCGTGGACGTTGGCGAAGAGCGGGGCCGGGGGCTTCGAGGAGGCGCGCACCGCCTCGATCCCCTGGACGGCCAGCCCCCGGGCCGACCGGGCCCAGGACTCCTCGCCCGCCGCGCCCACGGGGCGCGCTCCCCCGCTCCAGGAGGCGGCGACGAGGAGGCAGGGTGCGACCGTCCGGAGCAAGCCAGCCCACAGCGAGGCCTTCATCGGTGGCGCCTCCGCGACACGGATCGCACGAGGGTACGCCCATGCTGGCCCGACCGCCGCCCGTGTTGCGACGGAAGCGTACCAAGCTGGTCACGCGCGTGCCACGACGAAAGTCCCGGCTCAGCGACGCGGCCGGCGGCGTGCCGCCGGCGAGGAGCTCCGCCCGCGGGCCGCCGCGGTCGCCCGTGGCCCCGGCAGCGCGCTCGGGGAGGCGTCGGGCAGGCGCGCCAGGGTGCGGTCGAGGAACCGGGCCATGGCCTGGCGCACCTCGGGCGGATCGAGGACCTCGGCCTCGGGGCCGAAGCGCGCCACGTAGGTGTGCAACCAGCGGGGACGGTCGCGCTGGATGCGGAAGGTGCGCACCAGGGCCCCCCCCGGCAGCTCCTTGAGGTCGCGCCGGTCGGCTTCCTCGCGCATGCGGGCCGCCGCCGCCGGGGAGAAGCGCACGCGCACGGCCAGGTCGTCGGGGGCCGGGGTCCACATCGCGTCGCGGCGGAAGGCTTCCGTCGTGAAGTCGTCGGGGACCTCGTACTCCAGCTCCGGCACGAGCCGGACGTCGCACATGCGGTCCACCCGGAAGGGGAAGGCGTCGCCGGCCGGCAGGCCCCCCCGCGGGGAGGCCTGCGACAGGTCGCGCGCGATCACGTACCAGAAGCCCAGGTGGTCGATCAGGCCGTAGGGCGCCAGGGTGCGCTCGCTCACCGCGTCGCGGCTGGCGGTGTAGTAGGTGACGCGGACGGCGCGGTTGCGCGCCATGCCTTCCTTGAGCGTGCGGATCGTGGCGGCGACGAGCTCGGACGGCGGCGTGCCCGCCACCGAGCTGCCGAAGGCCTCCAAGGCGCGGCGGTCGGTGCCCCCGAGCAGGTCGCGCAGCTTGGCACGCAGCCGCGGCGCGGCCTCCCCGAAGGCGGGCACGCGGCCGCCCGAGATGCTGCGCAGGGCCAGCTCGATGGCCAACGCCTCCTGCAGGGTCAGGTGGACGGGGCGCGCGAGGTGCTCGGCGAAGCGGATGCTGACCCGGTCGTCGTGGATCGAGAAGACCAGGTAGTTGTGCGGCAGGTAGGGCGGGACGCCGCAGAGGGTGAGCACCTCGGTGATGTCCTCCCAGATCTCCTCCGTGCGCACGCCGAAGATCGAGGCCAGCTCCGGGATGCGGATCCCGGGCCGCGCGCGGATCAGCGGGATCATCGCCAGGCAGCGGCGGATGCGGTCGCGCGCGAGGTTGGACATGCCCGGGGGATTCTACGCAGCGCGCCTTCCGGCGCAACCGGGGTCAGCGGCGGGGCAGGATCGTGGCGCTGGCCCGGGGCGCGCGCAGCAGCGCGTCGCGCCGGCGCGTCAGGGCCCGGGCCGTGGCGCGCCCGACGGCGTGCACGTCGTCGCCGAGGCGGGCGTCGGCGAGCGCCACGTCGAGCAGCCCGCCGGCGGCGCCCTCGGGCGAGTTGAAGGTGCGCAGGTGGCGCCCCAGCGCCTTGCGGCGGGCCCGGGCCGCCTCGGCGGCCGTGAACGGCGTCCGGCAGGCCTGCCGCAGCACGCGTGCGAGCGCCCGGCGGTAGGGCTCGACCTCGTCCACCTCGGCGGCGAGCAGGGCGAAGGCGAAGCCGTCGCCCTGCTCGTAGGAGGCGCCGAAGGAGCCGTCCACCCACCCCTGCGCGTAGAGCGGCGCCTCGACGCGGCCGCCCTCCCCGAAGAGCAGATCCAGGGCCAGGGCCGAGTGCAGCTCCTGCTCGAGGCGCCGGGCGGGGGTGGCGGCCACGGCGTCCTTCCAGCCCAGGAGCACCCGGGAGCGAGCCACCGGCAGGCGGGCGTGGGCGGCGGCTGCCGCCACCCGCCGCGGCTCGCGCACGGGGGCCCGCACCAGGCGCCTGCCCGGCGCCGACGAGCGCAGCCGCTCCCCGGCCCGCGCCAGCACGTGGGCGGGGTCCACGTCGCCGGCCACCACGACGACCAGGTTGGCCGGGTGGTAGTAGGCGGCGTGCGTGCGCGCGAGCAGGGCCGGGTCGATGGGCTCGATCGAGGCGCGGGTGCCGGCGACGTCGATGCGCACGGGGTGGCGCACGTAGAGGGCCCCGAGCAGGCGGACGAAGCCCTGCCACGACGGGTCGTCGTCGTACATGGCGATCTCCTGCCCGATGATGCCCTTCTCGCGGGCCACCCCGGCGGGATCGGTGGTGATCCCCGCCAGGGTGTCGAACAGGGTCTCGAGGTTCTCCTCGAAGCGGCTCGAGCAGGAGAACAGGTAGGTCGTGTGGTCGAAGGTCGTGTAGGCGTTCGCCGAGGCGCCCCGCCGCGCGTACAGGTCGAAGACGTCCCCTTCGCGCGTCTGGAACATCTTGTGCTCGAGGAAGTGCGCGATGCCGTCGGGGAGCGGGGATCCGTCGGGCAGGCGCGTGTCGATCGAGCCGTACCGGGTGGTCACGCTGGCGTAGGCGCGGGTGAACCCCGGCATGGGCAGCACGAGCACCTCGGTGCCCTGCGCGGTGCGCCCCCGCGCGATCCGTCGACCCGTGAGGGGCTCCCGCTCGAACACGGGCCGGAGGGGGCGCGGGCGGCTCATGCCGTCCTCCCGCCGGCCGCCGGCCGTGAGCTGCCCAGGAAGAAGGTCGTGTCCAGCCGCAGGCGCCGGCCCGCGGCGCGCACCTGCGCCGGCCTGACCGCGCCGAGCTCCGCAAGGCGCCGCTCGGGCGACGGGCTGGTTCCCAGCGTGAGCGCCTCCTGCGCGAAGGCCACGGCGGCGCCGCGGCCGTCGGCCAGGGAGGCCAGGCGGTGGGCGACGGCCTCGCGGTAGCCGTGCAGCGCCTCGGGCTCGAGCCGGCCCGAGGACACCTCCGCGACCAGGCTCAGGATCAGCCGGCGCACGCGCGGCTCGTGGGCGGGGTCGATGCCGCAGCTGACGATCATCAGGCCCTTGGCCTCCACCCAGCCGGCGCTGGCGTAGTAGCACAGCCCGTGGGTCTCGCGCACGACCTTGAACAGGCGCGCGTAGGGGCCGCCCCCCAGCACCCCCGCCAGCGTGCGGGCCGCCGGGCACAGGGCGTGCGTGGCCCCGATCGGCGCGCGGAAGACCATCACGAGCTTGCCCTGCGACAGGGGCTGCCGCTCCACCAGCCGCCGCGGCCGGGGCCGGGCGGCGCGGACCGAGCCGGCCGGGGGGAGCGCCTCGACCGCCCCGGAGCGGCCCGGCCACAGCAGGTGCCGCCGCACCAGCCCCTCGGCGGCGCGCGGGGAGAGGTCGCCGGCCAGGAACACGTCCAGCGGCGCGTGGGCGAGCAGCCGGGCGTGGAGCGCGCCCAGCCGCCCGGGCGTGGCCGCGCTCAGCTCCTCGAGCCGCCCCTCCACCTCGAGCCCGAAGGCCTCCCCGGCGCAGGCGCTCTCCAGCGCCCGGCGCAGCGCGTAGCGGCCCTTGTCGTCGCGCAGCGCCTCGAGCGTCCGTCGCTGGTTCACCTGCTCGGTGCGCACGAGGCCCGGGTCGAGCCCGCCGTCGGCGCCCCGCCGGGGCTCGGTCAGGGCCTCGCGCAGCAGGGCGAGGCCCTCGGCCACGAGCCCGCGGGACCGGGCGAGCCCGCCCGTGGGCCACTCCAGGCTGGCCGTGAACAGGCCCCGGTCGCCCAGCTTCTCGCTGCCCAGCACGAGGCTGGCCCCGTACAGCTCGGCCAGCCGGTGGGCCAGGGCCTCCCGGCTGGGGTGGCGGGCGGTGGCCGCTCGCAGCACCGGGCCGAGCAGCGCCGCGGGCGTGGCGGCGCGGGCGAGGTCGTGGTGCAGCACGACCCGGGCGAAGGTGGTCGTGAACCGGTCGCTCTGGAGCACGTGGAGCCGCGCCCCGGGCCCGAGGGCCACGGTCACGGGCGGGTCGCTGCGGACGGGCGTCGGCAAGGGGGGAGCGTTCCGGGGGGCGCGGGGGAGAGCCAGGGCGGCGCGAGGGGGGGCAGGGTCGCGGGGCGGGTGTATCTTGCCCCGCCTGCGGCGTCGGCGCGCCCCGTCCGGGGCCGCGAGCATCGCACGCCCGCCCCGCCCGTCGAGCGCGGCTCGACACCCGCACCCGTCTGCCGAGGATCCGCCGCCCATGGCTTCGAGCTTCCGCGCCCTCCGCTCCGTCCCCGTCCGCCTGACCGCGCTCGGCCTCCTGGCCGCGCTGGCGGTCTCCCCGGGCCGCCTGTGCGCCCAGGGCGGCGGCCCCTCCCTGCCCCCCCCTCCGGCGGGCCCCTCGGCGCCGGCCCCCTCCGCGCCGGGCCAGGCCGAGGCCAACCGGCTGTTCGACGAGTGCGTGCGCTGGATCGCCCGCGGCGCCGCCGGGATCAGCAAGGTCAACGACTTCTTCGTGGCCCTGGACGCGAAGTTCCAGCTCGACGCCACCAGCAGCGAGGGGCCGATGCGCCTGTGGCTGCAGGAGCCCGACAAGTTCCGCCAGGAGATGACGATCTCCAACGCCCTGCAGATGAAGATCCTCGACGGCGAGAGCCTGTGGATCGCGGGCCAGGACGGCCGCTTCAAGAACATGTCGCGCACGGGCGAAGGCGCCGGGGCGCTGGCGCAGGCCAAGGAGGACCGCGAGCGCCTGGCCGACATCACCACCTTCGTCACGATGCAGGGGCTCAAGGGGCCCGGCGTGACCTTCGAGTTCATGGGCGAGACGAACCCGAGCGGCGACTACCAGCGCCAGGACGTGCCGGGCCAGCCCAGCGGCACCTGGCTCAAGCTGGTGCGCAAGGCGGCGGGGCGGCCGAACATCACCTTCTGGCTGGCCCACGCCACCGACGCCCAGGGCGTCAAGCGCGCCACCTACCCCGGCGTCGTGCGCGTGGACGGCGAGCCGCAGAACGGCATCCCCACGGAGGACTACATCCTCCAGGACTGGAACGACCGGCCGAACGACCCGCCGCGGCCCTTCCGCTTCCCGCGCCGCCTGCGCGCCTTCCAGCTGCGCCCCGGCCAGCAGCCGCTGCTGTTCCTCCAGGCCGTGCTGCTGGACATCAAGATCAACCAGGGCATCGACCCCTCGCGCTTCCAGCCGCCGCGGTGAGCGGCCGGCCCCGTCTCCGGGGCCCTCGGGCCTGCCGGGCTGGGCACCCCCGCTGGACTACCCTCGCTGGACTGCCCCGCTGGACTACACCGTGCGGTGGAACCAGCGCTCGAGGTCCTTGCGCGTGAGCGTCAGGCGCGTGGGGCGCCCGTGCGGGCAGGAATGCGCGTGGTTGAGCGCCTCGGACTGCGCGAGCAGCGCCAGCGCCTCCTCCGGGTGCAGCCGGTCGCCCGCCATCACCGCCGCGCGGCACGCGAGGCGGTCCACGGCGCTGCTCACCAGGGTCGCCCGGTCCAGGCCGTCGGCCCGGCCGCGCTCCACGAGGTCGAGGGCCTCGGCGAGCGCCGCCTCCGCGTCCGGCCTCCTCAGGACGGCGGGCACGCCGTGGACGGCCACCGCGCCCGGGCCGAAGGCCTCCAGGTGCCAGCCCAGGGTGCGCAGCAGCTCGCGCTCCTCGAGCAGCCGCGCGGCGCCCGCGGCGCCCACCTCCACCACCGTGGGGACGAGCAGGGCCTGCACCTCGAGGGCCCCCGCCTGCCTGAGGCGCTCGTTGATGCGCTCGAACAGCACGCGCTCGTGCAGCGCGTGCTGGTCGACGAGCGCGAGCTCGTCGTCGCCCTCGAGCACGAGGTAGGTGCCCAGCGCCTGGCCCACCGGCCGGAGCCGCTCCGCCGCGCCGGGCGCGGGCCGCGGCGGCGGCTCGGGAGCCCGCTCCGCGGCCGACGCCCAGCGCGCCGCAGGCTCCCCCTCGCTCCGCGGGGCCGGGACTCCGACGCCGTGGCTGAACGCGAAGGCGGCCGTCTCGGCCAGCGCCGCCAGCCGCGGCGCCGCGGTGCCGGCCCCCTCGACGACCAGGGGCGCCCCGGGCCGCGCGCCCTCGAGCACCGCCCGCACCGCGCGGCGCACCGCGGCGTGCGCCCCGGCCGGATCCCGCCAGCGCACCTCGGCCTTCGTCGGATGCACGTTCACGTCCACGAGCGCGGGGTCGCAGCTCAGGAAGAGGAACGCCACCGGGTGGCGCCGGCCCGGCGGCAGCAGGTCGCGGTAGGCCTCGCGCAGCGCGTGGGCCACGGTGCGGTCCTTGACGTGCCGACCGTTCAGGAACACCTGCTCGAGCCGCGCGTCGCCGCGCGTGAGCGCCGGCGGGCTCACCCAGCCCTCCACGGCGGGCACCCCCTCGCCCGAGCGCACCTCGAGCAGCGCGCGGGCCAGCTCGGCGCCGTGCAGGCGCTCGATCCGCTCGCGGCGCGCCTCGCCGGGGGCGACGTCGAGCAGCGTGCGGCCCGCGTGCGTGAGCGAGAAGCCGACCTCCGGCCAGGCCACGGCGAAGCGCTCGAGCAGGTCCGCGACGTGACCGAGCTCGGTCGCGGCCGTGCGCAGGAACTTCCGGCGCGCCGGGACCCGCCCGAAGAGCTGCTCGACGCGCACGACGGTGCCCGGGCTGCCCCCCGCGGGGCGCACCGCCGAGAGCCGGCCTTCGGCGTTCTCGATGGCCGCCCCCGCGGGCGCCCCCGGCGGGCGCGACACGATCCGCGCCGTGGAGACGCTGCCGATGCTGGGCAGCGCTTCCCCGCGGAAGCCCAGGCTGGCCACGTGCTCGAGGTCGCCCACCTCGCGCACCTTGCTCGTGGCGTGGGGCAGGAAGGCCAGCGCCAGGTCGTCCGGGCCCATCCCCTGGCCGTCGTCGGCCACCTCGATCAGCGCCTTGCCGCCGTCCTC
>CAZPOZ010000045.1:0-11060 GCA_964588235.1 uncultured Planctomycetales bacterium | reverse complement strand
GACCGGACGCTTGATCTGGATGCCCGCGTCCATCATCGACAGGGTCGTGCCGCAGACGGTGGCCATCGAAGAGGAGCCGTTGGACATCAGCACGTCGCTGACGACGCGGATCGTGTAGGGGAAGTTCTCCATGTCGGGGAGCACCGGCAGCATCGAGCGCTCCGCCAGGGCGCCGTGGCCGATCTCCCGCCGGCCGGGCCCGCGGATCGGGCGCGTCTCGCCCACCGAGAAGGGCGGGAAGTTGTAGTGCAGGTAGTACTTCGAGTTGTACGACTGGGCGTGCAGGCCCTCGATCAGCTTCTCGTCCAGGCCCGTGCCCAGGGTGCTGGTCACCAGCGCCTGCGTCTCCCCGCGGGTGAACAGCGCCGAGCCGTGGGCGCGCGGCAGCACGCCGACCTCGATCTCGATGGGGCGGATCTCGTCGCAGCGGCGGCCGTCCACCCGCGAGCCTTCGAGCGCGGCCTCGCGCACCAGGTGGTGCTCGAGGTCCTCGATCGCCGCAGCCACCTGCTTGTCGGTGAACTTGCCGGGGGCCGGAGCCACCTTCCCGCCGCTCGAGGAGGCGTCGGCGTCGACCAGCTCCTTCTTGATCTGGCTGGCGACGGCGCGCTTGGCCTCCTGGCGCTGCAGCTTCTCACGGGAGTGCAGCGCCGTGCGGAAGGCGGCGCCGAACCGGTCGCGCACGGCCTTGGCGCAGGCGTCGTTGCCCGGGGGAGGCGTGAACGAGGGCTGCTTCCAGCCCGTCAGGCGCCGGAGCTCGTCGATCGCGTCGCACAGGCGCTGGATCACCTCGTGGCCGAAGGCGATGGCCGCGACGATGACCTCCTCGGAGAGCTCGTTGGCGCCGCCCTCGACCATGGTCACCGCGTTGCGGGTGCCGGCCACCACCATGTCGAGCGGCGACTGCGCCAGCTGCTCCTTGGTGGGGAAGGCCACGAACTCGTCGCCGACCATGCCCACGCGCAGGCCGCCCAGGGGCCCCAGGAAGGGCACCGGCGAGAGCGAGAGGGCCGCGCCCGAGCCGATGATCGAGAGCACGTCGGGGTCGTTGGCCTGGTCGTAGGAGAGCACGAACGACTGCACCTGGACGTCGGCCTTGAAGCCGTCCGGCCAGAGCGGGCGGATGGGCCGGTCGGCCATCCGCATGGTGAGGATCTCCTTCTGGGTGGGCGCCCCCTCCCGCTTGAAGAAGCCGCCGGGGATCTTGCCCGCGGCGTAGGTCTTCTCGCGGTAGTCGATCGTCAGCGGGAAGAAGTCGATCCCCTCGCGCGCCGGGGCCACCGAGGCCGCCGAGAGCACGATCGTCTCTCCGAAGGTCACCACCACCGAGCCTGCCGCCAGCCGGGCCATCCGACCGGTCTCGATCGTCAGGGGCCTGCCCCCGACGTCGATCGTCACCACGTGCTTCGCCATCTGCCTCCTAGCGGCGGATCTCCAGCTTCGCGATCAGCTCCTTGTAGGCCTCCGGCGCCGTCCGCGCGTAGTAGCGCAGGAGCGAGGCGCGGCGGCCGACCATCTGCAGCAGGCCGCGGCGCGTGGCGTGGTCCTTGGGGAACTTCTGGAGGTGGGTGGTCAGGTGCTTGATCCGGTCCGTGAGGACCGCCACCTGCACCGGAGCGCTGCCCGTGTCCTTCTCGTGCCGGCGGTTCGTCTCGATCACCGCCTTCTTGCGCTCGTTGTGGACGGCCATCGCCCGCCTCCGTCACCGCCGGACAGGACGGCCGCGGTCGCCCACCTTGGGCGCCACGGCCCCGGACCGGGGTCGTGTGCTGGAGGGCTCCGCCTGGGAACCCTGGGTCTTCGTTTGCGTAAGCGGGGGAGGCTACCCCCGCGCAGCCCCCCTGCCAGGGGAATCCCGGGCGTCGCCGGGTGCTCCCGCGCCACCCCCGGCGGACGCCGCCGCGCCGGGGGCTACCCGGCGCCCCCCCCGGGCCCCGGCTCCGCCAGCCAGCCACGCAGGAGGGCCAGCGCGGCCCGCTGGTCGATCTCCCCCCGGCGTCGGGCCTGCTCGAGGCTGCGCCCCGAGGCCTTGAGGCCCTCCTCGGCCTCCCAGGACGTGAGCCCCTCGTCGTGCAGGACCACGTGGAGCCCGGCCGCGGAGAGCAACCCCCCGAAGCGCCGGGCCTCGGCCGACAGCTCCGACTCGCGGCCGTCGGCGTGGAGCGGCAGGCCCAGCACCACGAGCACGGCCTGCTCGCGCCGCAGCACCTCGGCCACCGCCCGGGCGGCCTCCTCCAGCGCGGGCCCCGCGCCCCCGGCCGGCCCCCGGGGCCGCTCCAGGGTGGTCAGCCCCCGGGTGGTGATCCGCAGCGGGTCGCTGATCGCCAGGCCGATGCGCCGCCGGCCGTAGTCCACCGCGGCGACGCGTCCGGGCTCGGCGGGAGGCGCGCTCACCGGCCGAGCCTCACCCGAGGAGATCCCCGCGGCCCTCCTGCCGGAGCCGCTCGACCACCTCGCGGACCCGCTCGCCCGCGCCGCGCGGGGCCACGAGCAGCGTGTCGGCGGTGCGGACCACGATCAGGTCCCGGACCCCCAGCAGGGCGACGTGGCCCGCGGCGACGTCCACGAGGCAGCCGTCGGCGTCCACCAGCGTGGCCGCGCCGCGCACCGCGTTGCCCCGCGCGTCGGCCCGGCGGTGCCGGCCGACCGCGTCCCACGAGCCCAGGTCGTCCCAGGAGAGCGTGGCCGCCAGCGACTCCACGCCGGTGGCCCGCTCCATCACCCCGTGGTCCACCGAGACCGAGGGCAGCGTGGGGTAGGCGCGCGCCAGGGCGCGACGGCGCGCGGAGGCCGTGCGCGCCGAGCAGGCGGCCTCGAGGGGGCCGGCCACCGCCGGCAGGTGGCGGCGCAGCGCGCCCAGGAAGGCCTCGGGCTGGAAGGCGAAGGTGCCGCCGTTCCAGCGGTGGCGGCCGTCGGCCAGCCGGCGCCGGGCCCGGGCGAGGGAGGGCTTCTCGACGTAGCGCTCGACGCGGTGCACCGGCAGCGTGCGGCTGCCGGCGACCTTCGGCCCCAGGCGCAGCCAGCCGTAGCCGGTGGCGGGGCGGTCGGGCTCGAGGCCCAGCGTGACCAGGGCCGGGGCGGCGGCGGCCCGCTCGGCCATCGCCCGCAGCGCCGCGCGGTAGGCGGCGAGCGGGGCCACGTGGTGGTCGGCGGGCACGACCAGGACCGGGGCCTCGCGCCCGCGGGCGCGGGCCGCGAGCACGCCCAGGGCGACGGCGGCCGCCGTGTTGCGGGCGGCCGGTTCGGCCACGAAGCGGTAGTCGTGGCGCCCGGCCGCCTGCTCGAGCGCGCGTTCCAGGGCGGCGGGCGCGACCACCAGCGGCGGGGCGCCCGAGAGAGGGGCCAGACGGTCCAGCGTGGCCTCGAACAGCGTGCGCGGGTCGTCGCCGTCCAGGGCCAGGACCTGCTTGGGCCGGCTGGCGCGGCCCGCCGGCCAGAAGCGCGTGCCGGAGCCGCCGGCGAGGAGGACGACCGTGGGGTGCACGTGGGGCTCGCAGGGGGGACCGAACGATACCCCGGATCGCCGCTCGCGGAAGGCGGGCCGCCGCAGCGTCGTCCTGCAGGCGCGCCGGGGCCCGTCGGTCAGCGCAGCAGCCGCGGCACGCGGCGCCGCGGCGGCGGGGGGGACGGAGGCGCGTCGAAGGGCCGGCTGGGCCGAAGGCCCAGGGGCGGGAACGGCACCAGGTCGGTGCGCGTGTCCGCGAGGTCGCCGTGGACCCGCACGGCGTAGAACAGCTGCTCCTGCAGCGCGCCGCGCAGCACGTCGCCGACCACCGGCACCGTCATCACGCCGGGGAGCAGCATGCTCTTGACCAGGTCCGGGGTGAAGGTGAGGTCCACGTGCCCCGAGAGCGCCAGCGTGCCCCGGCCGGGCATGCGCGCCAGGGGGCCGCTCAGGTCCAGGCGGCGGAAGCGCAGCACCTCGTCGCGCAGGCTGAAGTCGGCCTCCAGCTCCTCGAAGGCGGGGGCCTGCTCGCCCGGGAGCAGCCGGCTGAGGGCGGCGAAGAGGGAGGCGATGGGGGGCAGGTCGCCCAGGTGGCCGCGGCGCACGCGCAGCGTGCCCACGGCCGTCAGGTCGGCCAGGTCCGACGTCCGGCTCTCGAAGGCCAGCCGCAGCGTGCCCACGCCCCGGTAGGGCGGCCCGGTGGGCGCGAGGTCGTCGCGCAGCGCCGACACGTCGAAGCCCTCCACGAGGGCCTCCCCCTCGTAGGCCACGGGGTCGCGGGTGTGGAGCAGGAAGCGGGCGCTGAGCCGCCCCCCCGAGAGCGTGCCGCTGAGCGGCTCCACCCGGAGCAGCCCTTCGTCCCACAGCAGCGGGGCCTGGAGCGCGGAGAACCGCAGGCCCTCCAGGCGCCCGGACAGGCCCTCGATCCGCGCCGCCCCGGCGGCGTCCTCCCCCAGGCGCAGCCGGTCGAGGGCGATCCGGCCGACCAGCTCGCTCAGCCCCACCTCCTCCTCCCAGGAGAAGCGTCGGAACACGACCGCCCCCGAGAGGGTGCGTCGTCCCAGGGGATCGGGCGCCGAGAGCGTGAGCGGCTCGAGCCGCAGGCCCCCCCGGGGCGCGCCCCCTGGGGGCGCCCCGCTCGCGGCCACGAAGTCGAGCTCGCCCTCGAGGGCCACCGAGCCGTCGCGGCCCAGGTCCACCGACAGCCCGGGGGAGCCCAGGCGGCGGCCCGCGCTCCACGTGGTCACCGCGGCCCGGGCCTCCTCCGGGATCAGCTCGAGCAGCTCGGGCGGGGGCTCGTAGCCGTCCAGCTTCAGCCGCAGGCGCCCGACCAGCCCGGAGGGCGACAGGCGCGCGTCGGCGGCCGTGAGGCTCAGCCCGGGGGCCGACAGGCTCAGGTCCAGGGCCCGCAGCTCGTCGCCCTCCACCGAGAGCAGCCGCCCGGCGGCCCCCAGCGCGAGGCCGCCGCGCCAGCGCAGGCCCAGCTCGAGGTCGGAGAGCTCGACGCGCGGCAGCGTGACGCAGTCCGCGCCCGCCTCGCGGGACACGCGCAGGTCCAGGCGGGCCCGCCCCCGCCCGTCCAGGCGCAGCCCGCCGGGCAGCAGCGTCGAGCAGGCCGCCAGGCGCTCCAGGCTCGCCACCAGCTCGGGCGTGATCGGCAGGGCGTCCAGCGTGCGCAGGTCCAGCGTCCACGGGCCGTCGATGCCCTCGGGCAGGCGCCCCTCCAGCTGCACGGGCGTGGACAGCAGGCGCGCCGAGAGCGTGCCCAGGCGCACGTCGTCGCCGACGATCTGCACCACGCCGCGCAGGTCGCGCACGGTCAGCAGCGTGTCGCCCGCCGGCGCGTCGGGCGTGACCTCCAGGCCCTCCAGGCGCACGACCATGCGGAGCGGCGTCGGGTCGTCCTCGAGCGGGAACTCGCCTTCCAGGTCGGCACGACCCCGTGGAGCGAGCCAGCGCCAGACCGCGGCGAGCCCCTCCTTCGTCAGCGGGGCGTGCGGCAGCGCGGCCGCCAACGCGCCGGAGGTCTCGACGCCGCGAGCGCTCACGCGCAGCCGGCCGCGGGCGGCCAGCTGGTCCACGTCCACGCGCACGGCGACCTCGCCCGGGGCGCCCTCCCCCGGCAGCTCGCCGCGCACGTCCACGTGCACCAGCCGCCCGCGGCGGGTGAGCCGCGGCGCCGGGCCGCCCCCCTGCGCCGTCGGCCCCGGCCCCGTCCCGGGCGGGGGGCCGGGCTCGCGCCGTCCGGGCTCGGGCAACCCCGGCTCGGGCAGCTCCGGCCGGCGCAGGGTGACGATGCCGCGCACGTTCCGCAGCGCCACGGGCAGCCGCTCCCACTCGAACTCGTCCCCGTCCAGCGTGATGCGCACCTCGGCGCGGGCCACGGGATCGAAGGAGCGCCGCACGACGTCCACCTCGACGCGGTCCACGACGCCCCCCAGCCGGTAGACGCGCAGCACGTCGGGGAACTCGCTGCCGGCGACGCCCGCGTGCAGGTCGTCGTCCACGGGGACGTCCAGGGCCTCGATCGTCACGGCCAGCTCGGGCGTCGGGCCGTTCAGGCGCACGTACCCGGTCTCCTCGCCCTGCCACGAGGTGCGGTCGTGCCCCAGGATGCGCATGCGCGTGCCCGTGCCGTGCCGCCCCTCCAGGCCCTCCAACAGGACGCCCTCCGGCGAGAGCCTCAGCGCCCCCGCGACGTGCTCCATGCGGTAGGGGAAGCCCTCGCGCAGCCCCGAGGGGCCGCGCTCGCCCAGGTAGGAGAGGCTCGCCTCCCGCAGCTCGACGCGCGCGCTCCAGCCGAGCTCGCCGCCCGGCGGCCGCTCCAGCACGAGGTCGGCGTCCAGGGTGCCCCGGGCCTCGACGACCTCCCCGAGCACGCGGCCCTCGGGCCCCAGCGCGCGGCGCAGGGCCGGGTCCTCCAGGTCCAGGCCCGAGAGCCGGGCCTCGAGCCGGAACGAGGCGCCGTCCGTGCTCACCCAGCCGCTGCCGCTCACGCGGGCCGTGCCCACGCGCGCCGAGAGGCTCTCCAGCACCAGCCGGCCCTCGGCGAAGCCCACCTCCAGCGTGCCGCCGCCGAACAGGGGCAGCAGGCGCTCGCGCAGCGCCGGGTCGAGGTCCTTCAGCCCCGGCAGGTCGGCGAGCTCCGAGCGCATGGCGCCCAGCCAGCGCACGCGCAGCCGCACCTCGCCGGGGGGCGCGCCGCCCGCGGCGCCGGCCCGTTCGAGCACGGCCTCCAGGCGGCCCGAGACGATCGGCGAGCCGGCCAGCCGCTCGGCCACCGCCGGCGCCAGCGTCGCGAGCAGCTCGGGCTCGAGGGTCAGGGGGTCCCAGACGACGTCCAGGCGCAGGGCGTCGGAGCGCAGGTCGGCGAAGCCGCTGAGCAGGATGCGCACGGCGTCCTGGCCCAGGCCGCGCGTGGCCAGGCTGCCGCGGATGGCGAGCCGGCCGTCCGGACCGCGCTCGGCGCGGGCTTCCACCGCCTCCAGCCGCAGCTCCCGGCCTTCCCGCAGGCGCGTGGAGCCGGGCCGCGGTCGCACGGTGACCCGGCCCTCCCGCACGGTCACGTCGGGCACGCTCCCGCGCCGACGGGCGCCGCGCCCGGCGTGGAAGGGGACGGACAGGGCCACGCCGGCCTCCGTCTCGTCCAAGGTCACGTGCGCGCGGTCGATCGTCAGCGCCGTGGCGCGGTAGGAGCCCGCCAGCAGGTCGAGCAGGTCGTGTCGGACGACCACGCGCGAGGCCGACAGGCCCGGCGGCGCGCCCGGGGCCGGCGCGACGGAGAACCCCTCGAGCGCCGCGCCGTCCACGGGGTCCACGGTGACGCGCTCGAGCGCCACGTCCGGGCCGAACCCCTCCGCGAGGGCCCGCTCGACGAGCCGGGCCAGGGCGGGCGGGCGCGGCTGGAGGGCGCCCTCGAGGAGGCGCACGCCGCCCGCGGCGAGCGCCGCGGCCACGAGCAGCCGGAGCAGGCCGCGGCTCACGAGGGCTCCGGGGCCCGCGGGGCGCCGGCCTCCGGCGCCGCCCCGTACACGCGCCGCACGCGCCGGCCGATCCCGCAGAGGATCTCGTAGGGGATCGTCGCGGCCCAGCCGGCCAGGTCGGCGGCCAGGATGCGCTCGCCGCCGTCGCTGCCCAGCAGGGTGACCACGTCGCCGACGCTGGCGCCGGGCACGCGGGTGACGTCCACGGAGGTGTAGTCCATCGAGACGCGCCCCACGACCGGACAGCGCACGCCGCGGACGAGCACCTCGGCGCGGTTGGAGAAGGCGAAGCGGTAGCCGTCGTTGTAGCCGACGGGCAGGGTCGCGATCCGGCAGGGGCGCCGGGCGGTCCAGGTGCCCTCGTAGCCGATCCCGGAGCCCTTGCGGTGGTCCTTCAGGAACACGATCTGCGTGCGCCAGGCCAAGGCCGGCGTGAGCACGGCCCCGCTGCCCTCCCCGGCGTCCACGCCGTACACCGCCAGGCCCGGGCGCACGAGGTTGAAGGTCGGCGCGCAGCCCGCCCACAGCGCGCCGCTGGCGTAGGCGTGCCGCCAGCGGGGCTTCAGGCCGTGCGTCTCCAGGTCGGAGAGCACCTGGGCGAAGCGCGCGAGCTGGCGCCGGGTCTCCTCGGCCCGCCGCGGCTGGGTGCTGGCCAGGTGCGTGCAGACGCCCTCCAGGTCGAGCCGCTTGCTGCGCCCGACCTCGCGGGCGATGCCCAGCGCGCGCTCGGGCTTGCAGCCCAGCCGGCCCATGCCCGTGTCCACCTTGAGGTGCACGCCCACGCGGCTCTGGCTGCGACGCGCGGCGGCGGAGAGGGCGCGCACCCGGTCGCTGGAGTGCACGGTGACGAGGATCCCCCCGCGGATGACGTCCTCCATCTCCCCGGCCACGAGCGCCCCGAGCACCAGGATGGGGGCCGTGATGCCCGCGGCGCGCAGCTCGAGGGCCTCGGTGCTGTCGCCCACGCCCAGGCAGGCGACGCCCTCGCGCTGCAGGTGCCAGGCCACCGGCACGGCGCCGTGGCCGTAGGCATCGGCCTTGAGCACCAGCATCACCTCGACCCCCGCCCCGGCCCGGGCCCGGACCGCCGCGAGGTTGCGGCTGAGCGCGCTCAGGTCCACGTCGGCCCAGGTGCGGTCGTGCAGCATCGCCGGTCAGCCCCGCCCGGCCCGGCCGCCGGCGCCGTCCGCGCCCGGCGACGTCGCCCCGACCTCGCCCGCGCGCAGGCGCTCGGGGGCCGAGGCCTGCAGGTAGAGCGGGACCAGGCTGGCAGGCGCCGTGGTGCCGCCGGCCAGGAGCCGCGGCCCGCCCACGCCGAGCACCGCCGCCGCGCCGGCCGCGAGGCGGCACGCGCCCGGCCCGCGGCCCGCCGCTGCCGCCAGGCGCTCGACCTCCTCGCCCACGGGCGTGGCCGGGGGCCAGGCCCCGAGCGCGGCCAGCGCCACGCGCTCCGGGGCGCGCAGCACGGCGCGCCCGCCGGGGGCGGGCGGGCCGTAGAGGCCGGCGTAGACGGTGCCGCGCCCGGCGTCGCGCAGCGCCAGCACGGGGCCCGGCTCCGGGGCGGCGCCCGCCAGCGCCTCGAGGGCGTCCACCGCCACCACGGGCAGGCCCAGCGCGAAGGCCAGGGTCTTGGCGGCGGTCACGCCCACGCGCACGCCCGTGAACGAGCCCGGGCCCACGTCCACCAGCACGGCGCCCAGCGCGCGGGCGTCCAGGCCGCAAGCCGCCAGCAGCCGGGCGACCGCCGGCAGCAGGCCCCGGCCCCGCAGCGCGCCCTCGCCCAGCGGCTCGACCGTCAGCGCCGGGTCCGGGAGGCCGCCGCGCACCAGGCCCACCTCGGCCGCGGGGCCGCTGGTGGCCAGCACCAGCAGGGGCGCCTTCACGGGCCCCTCCGGCGGGGGCCCGGCGCGGGGGAGGGGCCGCGCGGGGAGGGGCGGGCAGGCGACCGGGGGCGGCACCGGGGCACGTCCCCGTTCTCGCACGGGGCGCACGGGGCGTCATGCTATCCCCGTGCGCGCCGGTTCCGGGCGCGCGCGCGCCGCAGGGCCCCGGCCCCTCCGACGTCCCGGGAGCCCTCCTTCGTGCGACTGTTCGGCACCGACGGCATCCGCGACCGGGCGCACGAGGGGCGCTTGGCCGAGGCCGTCGTGGTGCGGCTGGGCCTGGCGCTGGCGCGCTTCGCCCGCGCAGCCTGCGGCGGATCGAGGCCCCGCGTCGCGCTCGGGCGCGATCCCCGCCCGAGCGGCCCGGCGCTGGTGGAGCAGCTCTCCCGCGGCCTGGTCGCCGCCGGCGCGGCCGTCGTGGACCTGGGCGTCGTGCCCACGCCGGCGGTGGCCTTCGCCACGGCCGCGTGGGGGCACGACCTGGGCGTCATGGTGAGCGCCTCGCACAACCCCGAGGCCGACAACGGGCTCAAGCCCTTCCTGCGGGGCGGGCGCAAGCTCTCGACGCAGGAGGAAGCCGCGGTCGAGGCGCTGGTGGACGGGGTCGGGGCCGGCTCCGCGCCCGGGACGCCTGCCGTCCCGGGGATCCCCCCGGCCCCCGCGGACCCCGTGGAGCGCGAGCAGGGCGCGGCCCGCTACGCGAGCCAGACGCTCGAGCTGCTCGCCGACGGCGGCCGCGGCGCGCTGCGCGGCCTGCGGCTGGTCGTGGATCTCGCGGCCGGCGCGACGGGCGCCACCGCGCCCGCCGTCCTCTCGGGCCTGGGCGTGGAAGCCGAGCTGCTGCACCCGCCCGGCTCGCGGCCGATCAACGACCGCTGCGGCAGCGAGCACCCCGCCGCCTGGCTCGCCGCGGTGCGGGCGCGGGGGGCCGACGCGGGGCTGGCCTTCGACGGCGACGGCGACCGCGTGCTCGTGGCCGACGCCTCGGGCGCGCTGCTGGACGGTGACGACCTGCTGGCGATCCTGGCCGAGGACCTGGCCCGGGCCGGGCGGCTGCCCGGCGGGCGCGTGGTGGCCACCGTGATGAGCAACCTCGGGCTGGACGAGCGCCTGGCCGAGCTGGGCGTGCGCGTCGAGCGCGTGGACGTGGGCGACCGCAACGTGGCCGAGCGCATGCGCGCGCTGGGCGCCCCGCTGGGAGGCGAGGCCTCCGGGCACGTCGTGCTCGAGCGCCCCGTCGGGGCGGCGGCGCCGGCCCTCGTGGGTGACGCGCTGGTCGCCGGCGTGCGCGTGCTGCAGGCGGCCCGGCGGCTGGGCTCGAGCCTGGCCGAGCTCCGGGCCCGGCGCCCGCGCTACCCGCAGGTCCTGCGCAACCTGCCCCTGCGCGAGCGGCGCGAGCTGGCCTCCCTGCCGCGCCTCCGGGCCGAGGTCGAGGCCGTGGAGGCGGCCTTCGCCGGCCGCGGGCGGGTGCTCGTGCGCCCCAGCGGCACCGAGCCGCTGCTGCGGATCATGGTCGAGCACCGCGAGCAGGCGGCGCTGGAGGCGGCGCTCGAGCGCCTGCTCGGGGTCGCCCGCGCCGAGCTGGGCTGAGCCCTCGCCGGGGCGCCCCTCGCCCAGCGCGTCGCCCGATCCCGCCTCGAGCTTGCGACTCGCACCACGAGTTCCGCCGGGCCGAGGTTCGGGGCGGGATGGCCGAGGCCCAGCAGACCCGCGCCGGCAGGTTCCGGGGAGCCGATCCTAGCCACCGAC
>CAZPOZ010000044.1:0-11233 GCA_964588235.1 uncultured Planctomycetales bacterium | reverse complement strand
GGCTGGCGGGCCACCACGCCTCCGGCCGCCCCCCCCCCCCCCCGGCGGGCGGTGGTACCTGGGGCCCGGCCGCGGGGGGGGGGGGGGGGGGGGGCCCGTGGACCCCCGTCTGCTACAGTGTCGTCGTCCCCGGTGCCGGTCGGCCGCGAGGGAGCCGGGCGGTCCCCCAAGCGGCGCCCGGTTGGTGACCGTCGCCGGCGGCGTCCGGCGGGGAGGTTGCATGCGCTCGACGTCGTGGATGGTGGGCAGCACGCTGCTCGCGCTCTCGATCGGCTTCATCGGCAGCCCGGCCACCGAAGCCGGGTGATGCAGCGGACGCTCGCCCGCCAGTCTGGCGGCGCTCGAGGTGCGGTGGGAGTCGGCCCAGCGCATCTCGCCCAAGGACGCGGCCGTGGTCACGGGCACGAAGGGCGAGGAGGCCCCGGAGGCCGGCGCGAAGAAGCCGCTCTCGGACCGTCCCCTGTGCGTGTGGATCACGGACGGCGGCACGAGCGAAGACGACACCAAGCTCGAGGCGCTCACGTTCAAGGCCGAGAAGGTCGCCCTGGGCCTCAAGGCCTTCCGGACCGTGCGCATGGACGGCGCTCAGGCGGCGGCCGGCGCCCTGCTCGCCGAGCAGGGCAAGGAGACGCCGCGCCTGCTGCTGATCGATCCGACCGACGCGAAGGTCACCGTGCTCGAGAAGGGCAAGCTCAGCGCGGGCGCCGTCTACTCGGCGCTCGAGGCCGCGGCGGCCCGCTACTACGTGCAGAAGCTCGACAAGACGGTGAAGACGCACCTCGACCTGCTCTGCGACCAGGATCAGCTGGCCAACAAGGTCAAGAAGCTCGAGGGCGACGTGGCGCGCCTCGGCGAGAAGGACGGCGCCGCGGCCAAGAAGGACCTCGACGAGGCCAAGGCCGAGCTCGAGGCCGTTCGCAAGCAGCAGGCCGACCTGGCCAAGAAGCAGGTCGAGCTTTGGAAGCTGACGCCGAAGGGCGAGCGCAAGGCCGAAGCCTGAGCCGGGGCGCCCGCCGCCGCGACGCTGCCCCGCTCAACGGGGCGTGGGCGCGGCGGGGGGCAGGTCGTGCCAGCCGCGGCCGCTCTGACGCACCTCCGTGCGGAAGAGGGGCAGCGCCCGCGGGTCGGTCCAGAACTCCACCTGCCCCCGCGCCAGCGTGCGCGTCGTCCACGGCACCGTCGTGGCCACCAGCACGCTCCCGCGCGCCACGGAGGCAACGCGCCCCGGCGGGAGACGTTCGGGCAGGTGCAGGCTCGACCTCGCGCCCGCGACGGGATCCCAGACTTCGACGTGGTCGGGGAAGCAGCGCTCCACGAGGTAGACGGCGCGGCGACGCTCGCGCTCCCAGCGCAGCAGCTGCTCGCGTTCGGCGGGCTCGAGCCCCTCGGCCTGCTCGGCGAAGGCCCGCAGCACGCTGAGGCCGTCTCCCGCCGAACCGGGGGCGACGAGCAGGTCCTCGAAGGCCCGCTCGAGCTGCGCCGGCTCGGCCGTCGCCGCCTCCGGACCGAGCAGCTGCCCGAGGGCCTCCTCCAACTCGGGCCCCCGCCGCTCGCGGGCCCACTCGAACAGGCGCCGCCCCAGGTCGGCCACGCGCGTCTTCCAGGAGACCAGCGGCGGCCTCAGGCGGCTCGCGGGGCCCGCGGAGGCGTCGAGGTCGTCGGGCTCGCCGCGCGCCATGCCTGCTCCCGTGGCCGGCCGAGGCGCGTGAATGGCCCCGGACGCCGTGCCGCGAGCATCCCATCAAGGGGCGGGCTGGCAAGCCTGAGCTGCCGGCGCGCGCCCGCCCACCGACCCCGGGTAACAGGGGTGGGGCTTGACGAGGGGGGGACGCAACCGAAGATGCTCCTCCCGCGGGGAGGGTGCAGGCGCGCACCCGTCGTGACGCCGCCGCCCCTTCCGCTCTGGAGCCTCCTGCATGCCGATCCTGCGTTCCCTCCTGGCTCTCGGCGGCCTGGCCGCTCTCGCCCTGGGCACCGGCGCATTGCTGCGCGCCGGCGACGGCGCTGCGCCCGTGCCTGTGGCCGAGATCAAGGACGTGATGAACTACTCGAACCACAAGACGCACGGGCACTACGGCCTGATCAAGGCCGCCCTCAAGGCCGAGCCCGCCGCCAACGACTGGAAGGTCGCAGCCTCGCGCGCGATCGGCATGGCCGAGGCCGCCAACACGCTGCTGCCCCTCTCGCCGCCGCGCAACGGCGACTCGGCCGAGGGCAAGGCGAAGTGGGCCGCGCACTGCGCCGCCTTCCGCGACGCCTGCAAGGAGCTGGTCAAGCAGCTCAAGCTGAAGAAGTACGAGGAGGCGAAGAAGGCCG
Organism: uncultured Planctomycetales bacterium; assembly: GCA_964588235.1. Taxonomy (GTDB): domain Bacteria; phylum Planctomycetota; class PLA2; order PLA2; family JAEUHO01; genus CAZPOZ01. Next base: position 8,917 of record CAZPOZ010000044.1, on the reverse strand, counting down.
TGGACGCCGTGGACGCGCGCTGCGAGGCCTGTCACGCCGACCACCAGCCCGAGTGACTTCTGGTCCGGGCGCCGGTCCTGAGGGACCGGCGCCCGCTGCGCCCCCTGCTCAGCGTCCGGCGTCGGCCGGCGCGGGCACGCCCGCGGGCGAGGGCGCCGCGCCTGAGGCAGGCGCCGGCGGAGCCGCCGGCAGCAGGGCCAGGGCCAGCACCGGCGCCGCCGGGTCGTCGGGGCGCAATGTGAGCACCCGCTGGAGCAGGTCCTGCGCCTGCGTGCGGCGCCCGAGCGACGTGCCGAGCCAGGCCAGCACGAGCTGGGCGTCGACATCCGCGCTCCCGGCGGCCACGTGCGCCTCCAGCGCCGCGAGCAGGCCGGCGAAGGCGTCCGGGGTCGGGTAGAGCGGCGCGGGGTCGAAGCGATAGCCGCGGGGGAAGGCCCCCAGCGCCGCCGCCGCGCCGACCGCGCGCGCCGCCACCGGGTACCGTCCCAGGGCGAAGGCGCAGTGGGCCACCGCCATCCAGCCCTCCCCGAAGCGCGGGTCGGCCGTGGTGAGCGCCTCGAAGCCCGCCAGCGCGGCGGCGTAGTCGGCGCGCCGGAAGGCCTCGAACGCCGAGCGGAACGCGGCGTCCCGGGCCGGATCGGGGGCCTCCGCTCCCGGAGCCTGCGGCTGAGCCTCGGGCGTCGCCTCGCCTGGCCCTTCGGAGGGCGCCGGCGCCGGCTCGGGTAGGGGCTCGGGCAGCGGAGCGGCGGGCCCCTCGAACGGCTGCTCCAGCGGCAGCTGGCTGGGCCACTCGCCGGGGAAGGCGCCGGGCAGCTCGACGGGCGCCGGCGCCTGCGGGAGCCCCGCGTAGCCCGGGTAGGGGACGGGCAGGAACACGGGCTCCGGCGCGGGCGGGGGGAACGTGTGGAGCGGCGCGCACGCGCAGGGCTCGGGCGCGGCGCCGTAGCCGAAGACGTTGATCACCGTCACGGGCATGACGGGGACCGGCGCGGGGGCGGGCGCGAAGCCCCAGGCCGGGTAGGGCCGCACGTAGGAGGGCCGGTCGTGCCGGTGCCCCCCCCGGTGCAGCCCGGCGTGCGCGGGGGCCGGCGTGCCGCCTCCGTGCACCGCCCCGGGCCGGACGCGACCGTCCGCGAGGCCGAACGGCAGGCTCGCCGGACGCGGCGCGGCGAAGGCGGGAGTGGGGCGCGCCGCAGGGGCGGGTGCGGGCACGGGCCCCGCTGCCGCGCCCGGCCGCGGCGCCAGGAACGGTGCGGCCGGCCGCCCCGGGCGCTGCGAACCGGGCTGCGTGTCCCACGCGGGGGACGCCGCCGTCCCCGCTTGAGGGCGCCATCCTGCCGTCGCGGGCCGCGCCGGGCGCACGGGCGTCGGGGTCAGGGTGGGGGCTGCGGCCGGGGCGGACCCCGTCGCCGCGGGGCGCTGCCACGCCGGACGCAGCGCCGGCGTCGCCCCGGCCCCGGGGGCCGGGCGCTGGAACGGCAGCGTTGCGGGCGCGGCGGGTCGGGGGGCGGTCGCGGGCGACGTCGCGGCTGGGCTCCAGGTCGGGCGCTGGGGGGTCGGCGACGGCGAAGGACGCGGCGCTCCCCAGCCTCCGCCGGCGCTCCCCCCCGACGGCTGCGTCAACAGGGGACGCTGAGCCGCCGCGGGCGCGGGCCTCGAGCCCGGGAAGGAGGGCGCCGAACCCGTGGAGCCGGCCGAGGTTCCGAACGGCAGCGCCCGCTGCGGCGGCACGGACGGAGGGAGCGTCGCCCGGCCCGGCGCGGTCGGGAAGGGACCTCGCCCCGTCGCCCATGGGTTGCCGGCCGGCGCCGTCGCCGGCGGCGGGGCGGGCGCGGCCGCCGGGGCCGGGCGCTGACCGGGCGTGAAGGGCGGCCGCGCGCCCGGCCAGCCGTCCGCGGCGGCCCAGGGCGCGGCGACCACGAGCAGGCTCAGGGCCAAGGCGCCGCTCACGGGGGCGCGGACGAAGGACGTGCGAGGCATGAGGAGGCTCCCGGCGTCCCGACCGGTGAGGGTCCGCCGCGCGGGCCCTCGCACATGGCGCGCCAGCCGGCGCCGCAGCGGACGCGACCCCGTCGCGCGCCGCGGTGCGGCCACCGTGGCCCGCTCAGCCGGCGGGCGGGGACGCTCCGGGCTCGGGGGCGGGCGGGGCGGCCTCCGACGGGCGGCGCGCGCCCACGGCGAAGCGGTTGGACGCCAGGCGCAGGCCCTCCCACTCCAGCGTGACCTCGTACCAGCCCCCCCGGGCGATGGGCAGGGAGGGCAGGCGGACCTGCAGGGCCACCTGGCGGCCCCCGTAGGCGGCCGGGATCTCCACCTCGATCGGGCAGCGGGCCACGTCCCGCGCCGGAGGGCCCTCGGCCTCGACCAGGAACGCGCCGCGACCCGGGCCGGAGGGCAGGTTGCGCACCAGGGCCAGGAGGGTGAGCGGGCCCACGTCGCCGGGCAGGGCCGCAACCGGCAGGATCTCGAGCACGTCCTCGATCCGGAGCTGCCCCGCAGGGCTCATCTCGGCCTTGCGGCAGACCAGCAGGGCGTGGACGGCGATGGCGGGGGCGGGCATGGGCCCCGACCCTACCCGGGAGCGGGTCGGGGCGACGCTGCGGGGCGACCCGCCGGCTCGCCGCGTCCCGGGAGGGGGCTGCCGGACGTAGGCTGCTTGCCCATGGCGCCCCGCCCTGCACCCCGGAGCCGGAGACCCCTCCCGCGCCTGCTGGGCCTGCTCGCGCTGCTGGCGTGCGTCGGGACGCCGCCGCTCGCGGGCGAGGACGCGCTCGTGCCCACGCTGGAGGAGGGGCGCGCGCTCGCCGTCGTGCTCCGTCAGGGGCGATCGACCTTCACCGCGCGCGTGCAGGTGCCACCCGAAGCCGTCTCGCTGGCCGTCGTGGCCACCGCCGACGGCGACGTGGACCTGTTCCTCAAGCAGGGGCGGCCCGTGCTCGACGACTTCGAGGCCCAGGCCGACGCCTTCCGCCGGGGCGAGGGCGGCGCCGAGATCCTGGTCCTGCACGCCGAGCACCGGGCGACGCCGCTCCACGGGGTCTGGTACGTGACGCTCGAGCATCCCGGAGCCGCCGCGCGCCCGACCTCGGCGGAGCTGGTGGTGCTCTTCGACCGGCGGGACGGCCCGCGCAGCGTGCTGCCGGGGCATCCCGTGGTGAGCGCGATCGGCGCCGGCGCCTCGGCCGAGCTGCGCACGCTGCTCCCCTCCCGCGCCCGCGGGCTCACGCTGACCGTGCTGGGGCGCGGCGTGGAGGGCGCCGCGCTGGAGGCCCGCGCCGAGGGAGGCCTCGTTCGCCGTTCGCCGGCCGAGCTGCCCCTGACCCTGGAGGGCGACGAGGTCGCGCCCGGCGTCGTGGGGGTCACGGTGCGTCCTGCCGTGGGTCTCGCCCCGGCCCGCAAGGTGACCACGGAGGTGGCCTGGACCTTCCCGCCCCTGCCCCAGCCCTCCGACGCGCCCCTGCTGTCGGCCGGCCGGGCCGAGCTGGTGCTGCTCGGCGGCGACTCGCCCCACGCGCGGCTCTACCGCGTCGAGGTGCCGCCGGGCACCGGCGGCTTCCTGCTCGAGGAGCACAACGACGCCCGCGCCGACGTGGACCTGTACGTGCGCCGCGACGCGCCCCCCGAGGTGCCCGAGCGCGACGCCGACTGGCTGGCCGTCAGCTCCGCGCCCGCCGAACGGCTCGTCGTGCGCGGGCAACGTGCCCTGGCCCCCGGGACCTTCTTCGTGCACGTCAGCATCTACGCCGAAGGGCCCGTGCTCTCGAGCCTGGAGCTCCGCTGGCTGCCCGAGGCGGCCCCCGAGCGCACCTGGGGCGCCGCCGAGCCGCCGGGCCTCTCCCCCGGCGCGTGGGCCCAGGGCCGGACGGACCCGGCCACGAGCGGCATCCGCTGGTACGCCGTCGACCCGCCCTCGGGCGCGCGCTCGATCCACGCCCTGCTGCTCGACGCCGCCGCCCCGCTCGACCTCGTGCTGGCGCGGCGCACCGACGGCAGCGTGCTCTCGCGCGCCGTCACGGGGCGCGTGGACGAGCGCCTGGACCACGCCTTCCCCGCGCCGCTGCCCGCCGACAAGCGCTTCCTGCTCGGCGTCGTGAGCCTCACGCCCGGGGAGGGACCGGCCGAGTTCCGCGTCGCGGTGGGCTTCGACCGGCCCCCCGAGCTGCCCGGCGACCTCGTCTGGCCCCAGCTGCTGCCGCGCGAGGGGCTCAACGCCGACGAGCGCGTGGCCGCGGCCACCGTGGAGCTGACCGGCGAGCGCAGCGGCGGCGGGAGCGCCACCTGCCTCTCGCCCCGGGGGCTGCTGCTCTCGTGCCGGCACGTCCTGGAGGACCCTGAGGAGCCCGGCCGGCTGCAGCGCGACGCCATCCTGGTCGCCTTCAGCCGGGCGCTGGACCGCCCCCCGGCCCAGTGCTACCTGGCCCGCGTGGTCTCGGAGGACGCGGCGCTGGACCTGGCCCTGCTCGAGCTGACGGAGGACGTGTTCGGGCGGGCGCTGCCCGAGAACCCCGACCTGCCCTGGGTGCCGCTGGGCGACTCGGACGCGCTGCGGCTGGGCGACCCGGTGACCGTCTTCGGCTACCCCCAGGAAGGCAGCGAGGCGACCCGCACCCCCGTGATCCTCTCCCGCGGCGTGGTCAGCGGCTTCGAGAGCGCGGGTGGCCGGCGGACCTGGATCAAGACCGACGCCTGGATCGGGCCGGGGCACAGCGGCGGCACGCTCGTGGACGGTCAGCACCGCCTGGTGGGGGTCCCGGCCGCCACGCTGGGGGCCCGCGAGTCGATGGGCCTGTGCGTGCCGGTCTCGCGCCTCCCAGCCGCCTGGCGCGAGCGCCTGGCCCGCGACCTCCGCTGACGCGGCCGCCCTCTCCGGGGCGTCCGTCGCGCTCCGGGGCGCCCGGGGCGGGGGTGGGGCGGGCCCCAGGCGGGCACTGGGTCCGAACTGCGTTCGCCCGACGCACCCCCGTACCATGCGGGACTCGGTTGCAGACCCTGCCGCGGACCCCGCGGGGGGCTCCGCGGCCGGCCCTTGCCCCGCCTTCGGAGCAGCCCGTGAGCGAGCGCCAGACCGCCCCCTGGAGCAGCGTGCGCGTCGCCAAGGCGCCCGCCATCCGCCGCCGCGTCTGGATCTTCGGCATCGAGCCGGGGCGCGTGCAGAAGGCCATCGACGCGCTCACGGCGGCCGGCCACGAGGGCAAGGCCGGAGAGACCGGCGTCGAGCTGGCGCCCTCGCTGCGCGACTACAAGCCCGACCTGATCGTGATCGACATGCAGGACGCCCCCGACCGCGGGCGCCACCTGGCCATCCAGCTCCGGGCCGACCGCGCCACCCGCCAGCTGCCCATCGTGCTGGTGGGCATCCGCGGCGAGGAGGGCCAGAAGGCCGAGCGGGCCGTGCAGGGCCCGACCCGCCGCTACGCGCTCTCGCTGGACGCCCCCTCCGTGCTGCACTCGCTGATCTGCGAGCTGTAGCCCCCCGCGCCCCGGACGCCGTCGGCTGGCGCCGCCGTGCGCGGGCGGCTACCGTCAGGCCATGAGCGCAAGCGCGACCACGGCGGTGCACGGCGGCAGCGGGGAGCGGGAGCCCACGGGCGCGCTTCCCACGCCCGTCTACCGCACCAGCACCTTCCGCTTCGCCAGCACGGACGAGCTGCGGGCCGGGGCCCGGGGTGAGCGGCCGGGCTTCTACACGCGCTACGGGCATCCGAACTTCCGCGCGGTCGAGGAGAAGGTCGCCGCGCTCCACGGCGCCGACGACGCCGTGCTGTTCGGCAGCGGCATGGCGGCCGTGGCGGCGGTCGTGCAGACCTTCGTGCGCGCCGGCGAGCGCGTCGTGTGCCCGCGCGAGGTGTACGGCGGCACGCGCGACCTGCTCGACTGGTTGGGGCGCCAGGCCGGCGTGCTCACCACCTGGGTGCCCACCGGCGACCTCGGGGCGCTGGAGGCGGCGCTGCCCGGCGCCCGGCTCGCCTGGGCCGAGAGCCCCACGAACCCGCTCCTGCGCCTGGCCGACCTCGCCGGCGCCGCCGCGGCCTGCCGCCGCCACGGCGTCCCCCTGGCGGTGGACGCCACCTTCGCGGGGCCCACGCTCCAGCGCCCGCTCGCGCTGGGCGTGGACCTCGTCGTCGAGAGCGCCACGAAGTCGCTCGGGGGGCACAGCGACCTCCTGGCCGGGACCGTGGCCGGCGCCGCCGGGCCCCTGGCCCTGATCCGGACCACGCGCAAGGTGCTGGGCGGCATCTCCGACCCGGAGACGGCCTGGCTGCTCGAGCGCTCGCTCAAGACCCTGCCCCTGCGGGCGGAGCGCCAGGCTGAGACCGCCCTGCTGCTGGCCCGGCGGCTCGAGGCCGACGCCCGCGTGCGGCGCGTGCTGCATCCCCTCCTGCCCTCTCACCCGGACCACGCGCTGGCCGGGGCCACGGGCCTCTCGGGCGTGGGGATGGTGACCTTCGCCTGCGCCGGGGGCCTCTCGGCGGCGCGGGCCGTGGCCGACCGCGTGCGCCTGATCGCCAACGCCCCGAGCCTGGGCGGGGTCGAGAGCCTGCTCTCGCTGCCCGTCTACACGAGCCACGCCCGCTTCAGCCCCGAGGAGCGCGCGGCGGCGGGGATCGACGACGACCTCGTGCGCCTCTCCGTGGGCCTCGAGGAGCCCGACGACCTGTGGAGCGACCTCGACCAGGCGCTGGGCGCATGAGCGGCGGCCCCGAGCGGTCGGGCGGCGCCCGGGGGGGGCGGGACGACCTGCCGGCGCCCCGCGTGGAGCGCTACGACCGCCAGCTCCGCCTCGCGCTCCGGATCGCCGCCGTGGGGGTGCTGCTCGGCGTGGCGCTGCCGGCCCTCTCCCTCGGTCCGGAGGGCGAGGTCGTCGCCCGCTGGTGGCGGACGGAGTCGACGCCCGCCGGGGAGGGCGCCGAGGCCCCGTTCCCGGTCACGGTCGCCCTCGTCGCGGGCGCCGGCCTGCTCGGGCTCGCGCTGAGCGGCTGGGGGCGCCTGAAGCGCCGCGGCCTGCTGCTCACCCTGGGCCTCGCCGTGCTTCTCGCCTGGCTCTCCGCGGGCTGGGGCTGGCCACGGTCCGGGATCCCCTGGGTCGGGGCGAGCGCGCTGCTGAGCTCCGCCCCGCCGCTGGTGGCGACCTGGCTCGAGGCGACGGGCGCGCAGCGCCGGGCGGCGCGCTGGGCCGCCGGGCTGGCGGCCTTGGTCGGGCTGGGCCCGCTGATCCTGCCGTTGACCCCGGGCTACCCGTGGGGCCACGTCCTGACGGGGATCGCGAAGGTCGGCTCCGAGAAGCCCGGAGAGGCGGCCTTGGGGGTCAGCCTCACGCTGTGGGTGGCGCTGATGGTCGTGTTGGGCGTGCTGGCGCTGGCCCGCGGCCGCAGCCGCGCGCGCGGGTGGGTCTTGGCGGGCCTGCTCGTGGCCCTGCTGGCGGCCGACGCGCGCGTGCGCTGGCTCGCGCTGGCGCGCGCGCAGGACGACGCGCGCACCCGGTTGCCCGCGTGGGGCCGGGCGCTGGAGGCCACGCGCGACCTGACGGCCGCCTGGGGCCTGCCCTGCCTGCTGAGCCTCTCCCTCTCGGCCTGGATCGTGGGTCAGCGTTGGGAACCCCGGGGGGCGCGGGGGGCGCCCGCGGGGCGCGGGGAGCGCCACCGCCGGCTGGTGGGGCCCTTCGTCGCAGGAACCCCCGGGGCGGCCGGCGACGGCGAGGCCGGTCAAGGCTAGGCTCGCGGCGAGGTCGCCCGGAGATCGCCATGGCCCGCGCCCCGAAGCCCGTCCGCAGCTCCGCCTCCCGCCCGGCCTCCGCGCCGAAGGCCGAGAAGCCCGCCCCGACGAAGGCGCCCGCGCGCCCGCGCGCCTCCTCGAAGGTCGCGGCCGCCCGGACGAACCGCCCCGCCCCGCCCGCCCTCGCGGCGCGCTCCACGGGGTCGGCGGGCCCGGCGCGCGTCGAGCGGGACTCGATGGGCGAGGTGCGGGTGCCGGCCGAGCGCCTCTGGGGCGCCCAGACGCAGCGGGCGCTGGAGAACTTCCAGGTCAGCGGGCGCACGATGCGGCCGCGCTTCGTGGCCGCGCTGGCAGCGATCAAGTGGGCGGCCGCCGGCGCGAACGAGTCCCTCGGCCTGCTCGACGCCGCCAGGGCGGGCGCGATCCGCGCCGCCGCCGAGGAGGTGCTCGACGGGCGGCACGCGGCCGAGTTCCCGCTGGACGTGTTCCAGACCGGCTCGGGCACCTCGACGAACATGAACATGAACGAGGTGCTGAGCAACCTCGCCAACCTGCGCCTGGGCGGCAAGCCGGGCGAGAAGAAGCCCGTCCACCCCAACGACCACGTGAACCTGGGGCAGTCCTCCAACGACGTGGTCCCCACCGCGCTGCACGTCGCCGTCGCGCGCGCGGCCCGCGAGACCCTCATCCCGGCCCTGGGCTCGCTCGCCGCCACGCTGCTGGACAAGGCCCAGGCCCACGACGACGTGGTGAAGGTGGGCCGCACGCACCTGCAGGACGCCACCCCCGTGACCTACGGGCAGGTCTTCCGCGGCTGGGCGGCGCAGACGGCGCACGCCTGCCAGCGGCTGGCCCTGGCCTACGACGGCCTGCTGGAGGTGGCCCTGGGCGGCACCGCCGTGGGCACGGGCATCGGGCGCCACCTCGAGTTCCCCGCCCGGGCCCTGCCCCTGCTCTCCGAGCGGACCGGGCTCCAGCTGCGGCCGGCGCGCAACTACTTCGAGCAGCTCGGCGGGCGCGAGGCCTGCGTGTTCTTCGCCGGCGCGCTGGGCGCGGCCGCCGCGGCGCTGACGAAGATCGCCAACGACGTGCGCTTCCTGGGCTCCGGGCCCCGCTGCGGCCTGGGCGAGCTGCGCCTGCCCGCGCTCCAGCCGGGCTCCTCGATCATGCCGGGCAAGGTGAACCCGGTGCAGAGCGAGAGCCT
>CAZPOZ010000043.1:0-11245 GCA_964588235.1 uncultured Planctomycetales bacterium | reverse complement strand
TGGGCGGCCAGCGCCGGGGAGCGTCGGGCGGCCTCGACGAGGCCGGCGCTCAGGCGGCCGCTCCCGGCCAGCTCGCCGAGGACCGCCAGCGTGTGGGGCAGCCCCTGCAGGGGCCCGGGCAGCAGCGCCAGCAGCGCGTCGGCGTCCTCGGACCAGAGCCGGTTGCGCAGCAGCACGCGCCGCACGTCGGGGACGTCGGGGACCTCGACCTCGCCCCGGCCGGCCTCGAGGTCGGCGATCCTCTCGGGGGGGATGCCGTGCCGCTCGGCCTCGTGGCGCGCGCCGTCCAGCTCGAGCCGGGCGCGCTCCACCAGCGCCGCGGCGTCGCGGACCACGCGGCCCGCCACCGGCGCGCCGCCCTCGGCCGCGGCCAGGCGCTGCTGCTCGGCCAGGGCTTGGGACAGCGCCAGCGCCGCGCGGCGCACGCCCACCGCCGCCTCGTGGTGGTCCTCGTTGAGGGGCTCGAGGATCGGCGCGGTGAGCGCCAGCGCGGGCGGCGGGAAGGACCCGCGCAGCACGTCGGCCACGGGGGCTCCGGGGGCGACGACGCCTTCCGGCGGCGCGTGCAGGCGCAGCACGGTGCCGGCCACGGGGCTGGCGAGACGGCGCTCCGCGCCCGGGCGCGGCGCCACGCGGGCCGGGACGGAGCGCTCGATCACGTGCTCGGAGAGCGCGGCCTCGCCGATCTCGACGCCCAGGTTGGCCAGGGTGCGCGGGCTCAGGTGCGCCGCGCCGGGGCCGTGGTCGTGGCCCTCGTGGCCTTCCTCCCCCTCGGGGCCCGCGCCGTGGCCGCCTCCCGCGGCGGCGCCCCCCTGGGAGCCGGCGACGTAGCCGCCCAGCAGCCCGGCGGCGAGGATGCCGGTGAACGTGACCGCGCCGACGACGAGCCGGGACCGCGGCAGGGGCGCGGGGGCGCCCTGGATCTGAGCTTCCATGACCTTCTCCGGTGAGACGACGGGGACGACGGGGGGACGTCGCCGGTCTCAGCGGAGCAGGACGATCGGATCCTCTTCGTGCGCGCGTCCGCGGCCCACCGCTCGGGTGGGCGCGACCTCCGGCGCGCCGGGACGGGGCGGGGACGGGGGCAGCAGCCGGGGCAGCAGGCCCGCGAAGGTGGGCGGGGCCAGGGCCACGGCGGCCAGCAGCGAGCCCGCCTGCAGCCGGCCGTCGTCGCAGTGGCAGTGCGGGTCGCCCTCCGGGGCGGACTCCTCGGGGCAGCTCCCGTCCGGGCCGCCGTGCGGGGCCCCGCAGCCGTGGCCGTGCCCGTGCGGGCAGGCGTGCGGCGCGGCCTGCCCGTCGTGGGGGTCGTTGGCGTGGCCGTGAGCGGCGCCGGCGAGCACCAGCCGCGCGTGACCCTCGGCCCCGTGGGCGCACACGCTCCAGGGGACGGCCCCCAGCAGCAGGGCGACGCACAGCGTCAGCGCGGCAGGGAGGCGGGCGACCGGCACGCGGGGACGCTAGCACACCGGGCGGGGCCCGCAACCGTCCCGTCGCGGCGCGGCTCCACGGGGTCGGCCCCGGGCGGGGTCGCCCGGGGCCCGCACCCCCCGCGCCGGGGGCAGCGCGCGCGCCGGGTGGGGGTAGGCTCCCGGCCCGTGAGCCCGCCGCCCGCCCCGCAGGAACCCGTGGCCGTCCCGCCCCCGGAGCACGTGCCCGCCACGCGGCTCGAGCGGGCCCTGCTCCTGCTGGGGCCCCTGGCCGTGGTGCTGGCCGTGTGGTGGGTCCTGGGGCTGTTCACGGGGCGCACGATCGCCAACGAGGCCCTGGCGGCCGGCGGCATCTTCCTGACCTTCATCGGTCCCAGCGTGATCTTCGGCCCCGCCGTCGTCGGCACCGACGCCTTCGCCCACCTGACGACCTGGGACCTGGTGGGGGTCACGGGCTTCTTCTCGCTGGCCACGGCCTTCTTCTACTCCTTCAACCTCGACCTGATCGAGCGGCTGCCCCGGGTGGGCCCCGCGCTGCACCGTGGGCGCGAGTCGATGCGGCGCACGCTGGCGGCCAAGCCCTGGATCCGCCGCTGGGCGATCTTCGGCGTGGGCTTCTTCGTGATCCTGCCCCTGCCGGGCTCGGGCACGCTGGGAGGCAGCATCATGGGCCGCCTGGCCGGGCTCTCGCGCACGGCCTCGTTCCTCGCGGTGGGTCTGGGCGGCGTGGTCGTCTGCCTGCTCTACGGCTGGGGGGGCGAGAGCTTCCGGCGCTTCGCCGACGAGCACCGCCTGGGCCTGCCCGTGAAGATCGCCGTGGCCGCGCTGTTCCTCACCGTGCTGGCGCTGATCGGCCGCTGGCTCGCGCGGCAGGGCCGCGCGAGCGAGCCGCCGGCCGCCTCGCCCCCCGGCCGGCCGTCGAGCTGAGGGTCGGCGGCCGGCCGCGGCTCAGGCCTCGGCGGCCTCGCCGGCCCGGCGTTCGGCGATCCAGGCGTCGATCTCGGCGCGCAGCTCGCGCACGAGGTCGGCCTCGGGCACCTTGCGGATCATCTTCGCGCCGCGGTAGATGAAGCCGAAGCCGCGGCCCGCCGAGATCGAGACGTCGGCGTCGGCGGCCTCCCCGGGGCCGTTGACGATGCAGCCCATGACCGCCACGCGGCAGGGGTAGTCGAGGTCCTTCGTGGCCTCCTCCACGGCCCGGTTCAGGCCGATCAGGTCCACCTCGGCCCGCCCGCAGGAGGGGCAGGCGTACACGTCGAAGGTGGGCTGGCGCAGCCCCAGGTGCTCGAGCAGCAGGTGCCCGACCTTCACCTCGTCGCGGTTGTCGCCCGTGATCGAGACGCGGATCGTGTCGCCGATCCCCTGGCACAGCAGCAGCGCGAAGGCCGCGGAGGACTTGACCGTCGCCGGCAGCAGGCTCCCGGCGTGGGTCACGCCCAGGTGGAGGGGGTAGTCGCAGGCCGCCGCCAGGCGGCGGTTGGCCTCGACCGTGAGGTCGACGCGGTGGGCCTTGATCGAGATCACCGTGTCGTAGAAGCCCAGGCCCTCGAGGATCTCGACGTGGTGCAGCGCCTCGCGCACGGAGAGCCCGATCAGATCCTCGTCGCTCTCGATCACCGAGAGCCCCTTGCGCTCGCGGATCGAGCCGGAGTTCACCCCGATGCGGATCGCCACGCCCTTGTCCTTGGCGGCGCGCACGACCCGCTCCACCTCGTCTCGCCGGCCGATGTTGCCGGGGTTGATGCGCACCTTGTCCACCCCCTGCGCGATGGCCTCGAGGGCCAGCGGCGCCGAGAAGTGGATGTCGGCCACCAGCGGGATCTTGATCTGGCGCTTGATCGCGCCCAGCGCCTGGGCCTGCTTCATCGAGGGCACGCTGACCCGCACCAGCTCGCAGCCCGTGGCCTCCAGCCCGATGATCTCGTCGAAGGTCGCCTGCACGTCGGCGGTGTCGCCCTTCGTCATCGTCTGCACGCGGATGGGGTGCGCGGAGCCCAGCTCGAGCGAGCCCACGCGCACGGAGCGCGTCCTGCGTCGGGGGCTGAGGAGGCCCATCGGCGCTCAGGCTCCCGCGCGCTCGGGCTCGCGCTCGGGCTCGCGCACGACGCGCCGGTAGAGGGTGTCGCGTTCCACGGGCGTGCGTCCGGCCTCGGTGATCAGCCGGCGGAGCTCGGCCACGGGCAGCACCTCGGGGCTCGTGGCGCCGGCCATGTGCACGATGCGCTCCTCGACGACCGTGCCGTCCAGGTCGTCGGCGCCGAAGGAGAGCGCGACCTGCGCCGTCTTCGGGCCCAGCATGATCCAGTAGGCCTTGACGTGCGGCACGTTGTCGAGCAGCAGGCGGCTGACCGCGACCACGCGCAGGTCCAGGCGGCTCGTGGGGGCCGGCAGGTGCGCGAGCGCCGTGTTCTCCGGGTGGAAGGCCAGGGGGATGAAGGCCTGGAAGCCGCCCGTCTCGTCCTGCAGCGCCCGCAGCCGGAGCAGGTGGTCCACGCGGTGCTCGTCCCGCTCGACGTGCCCGTAGAGCATGGTCGCGTTGCTCTTGAGCCCCATCGCGTGCGCCGTGCGGTGGATCGCGAGCCACTCGTCGGCGTCGCACTTGTTGTCGCAGATCCGGCGGCGCACCTCGGGGGCGAAGATCTCGGCCCCGCCGCCGGGCAGGCTGTCCAGGCCCGAGGCCACCAGGCGCCGCAGCACCTCGGCGTGCGAGCGGCGCTCCGTCTTGGCGAAGAAGGCGATCTCGACCGCCGTCATGCCCTTGAGGTGCACCCGCGGGAAGCGCTCCTTGAGGCCGCGGAAGCACTCCTCGTACCAGGCCAGGTCGAACAGCGGGTGCAGCCCGGCCACCACGTGCAGCTCGGTGGCGCCCTGGGCCACGTCGGCCGCGGCGCGGTCGTAGACCTCCTGGTGGCTCATCTCGTAGGCCAGGGGGTCGGCTGCCTTGCGTCCGAAGGCGCAGAAGGCGCACTCCTGCATGCAGACGTTCGTGGGGTTGATGTGCCGGTTGACGTTGTAGTAGGCCACGTCGCCGTGACGGCGCCGCCGCACGAGGTCGGCGAGCCGCCCCACGGCCAGCAGGTCGGGGTGGGCGAACAGGCGCAGGCCGTCGTCGGCCGAGAGCCGTTCGCCGCGCTCCACGCGGTCGGCCACGTCGCGCAGCTCGGGCGGGGGGCGCAGGCGGGCGCGCGCGGGGCTGGGGGCGTCGTTCATCGCGGGTCCTCCCCGGCGGGCAGCAGCTCGTAGGCGGTCGTGCGCCTCCGCGGCTCGTAGCCGGCGTCGCGGATCAGGTGCTCCATCTGCTCCGCCGGCAGGCAGTAGGTGGTGCCGGCGGCGGAGACCACGTTCTCCTCGAGCATCGTGCCCCCGAAGTCGTCCACGCCGAAGGAGAGCGAGAGCTGGCCGATCTTGGGGCCCTGGGTGACCCAGGAGGCCTGGACGTGGGGCACGTTGTCCAGCATCAGGCGGGCGACGGCGACCGTGCGCAGGTAGTCGTGGGCGCCGGTGCTGGCGGCCACCTTGCGCGCCAGGGCCGTGCCCTCGCGCTGGAAGTTCCAGCAGGCGAAGGCGCGGAACCCCCCCGTCCGGTCCTGGAGCTCGCGCACGCGCACGAGGTGCTCGATGCGGTCGGCGAGGGTCTCGACGTGGCCGAACATCATCGTCGCCGACGTCCTGAGGCCGAGGCGGTGGGCGTCCTCCATCACGCCGAGCCACTGCTCGGTGGTGGCCTTCAGGTTGGCGATCTGGCGGCGGACGCGGTCCACGAGGATCTCGGCGCCCCCCCCGGGGATCGAGCCCAGCCCGGCGTCGATGAAGCGGCGCAGGATCTCCTTGCGGTCCAGGCGCCAGATCTCGGAGAAGTGCGTGATCTCGGGCGGCGAGAAGCCGTGGATGTTGATCCGCGGGAAGCGTTCGCGGAAGTGCCGGAGCATCTGCTCGTACCACTCGATGGGCAGGTCGGGGTGGTGCCCGCCCTGGAGCAGCACCTGGCGGCCCCCGAGCGCGTCGAGCTCGGAGAGGCGCGCGTCCATCTGCTCCAGGCTCTGCACGTAGGCCTCGGCGTGGCCCGGCTTGCGCTGGAAGGCGCAGAAGGCGCAGTACGTGACGCAGACGTTCGTGTAGTTGACGTTCCGGTCCACGATGTAGGTCACGACCCGGCCGGGGTTCTTGCGCTGGCGCGCGGCGTCGGCGAGCGCGCCCAGGGTCAGCAGGTCGCCCCGCTCGAGCAGCGCCAGGCCCTCGTCCGACGAGAGGCGCTCCCCGGCCTCCGCCTTGGCGAGGGCGTCGTCCAGCAGCGTGCGCTCCGCGACGGTCATGGAGAGGCTCCGGGGACCCTCCGGAGTGTAGGGCTCCGGCGGCCCCGACGGGCAGGTTCGGCGGTGGTGTCCCGGCTCGCTGCCCGGCCCCGGAGGACGGGGGGCGGGTCCCTCATGGCATCCTGCTGCGCATGCGCCTGTCCGTGACCACGGTCGTCGTGAGCCCCTTCGAGCAGAACTGCCGCGTCGTGAAGGACCTGGACAGCGGCGACGGCGTCGTGGTGGACCCCGGCGACGAGGCCGGGCGCATCCTCGAGGCCGTGGACCGGAGCGGCGCGCGCATCACGCACGTCCTGGCGACCCACGCGCACCTGGACCACGTCGGAGCCGCGGCCGAGGTGCGCCGGGCGCTCGGCGCGCCGTTCTGCCTGCACCGGGGCGACCTGCCCCTGCTGCGGGCCCTGCCGCAGCACGGGGCCCTGTTCGGCATGCAGGGGCTCGAGGTGCCGCCCGTGGACCTGGACCTCGCGACGGTCGAGCACCTGCCCCTGGGGCAGGGGCGCATCCGGGTGCTGCACACCCCGGGGCACACGCCCGGGGGCTGCACCTTCCTCTTCGACGGCGACGGCTTCTTCGGCGACAGCCTGTTCCGGCTCTCGGTGGGCCGCACCGACCTGGGCGGCGACCCGGCCGTCTACGCCCGCACCCTGCGCGAGGTGATCCTGGGCCTGCCCGACGAGACGATCGTCCGCTGCGGCCACGGACCCGACACCACGATCGGCGTCGAGCGCCGGGAGAACCCGTTCCTCAACGGCACGTGCCGGCTGTGACGAGCGTGCGGCGCCCGGCGGGGGACGGTCAGTTGGGGACCTCGTAGCGCACGACCAGCAGCGGCACGGCGCTCGACCCCAGCGAGTTCTCGGCGTCCTCGAACTCCAGCCGCGTGTCGGAGGAGTCGAAGGACTGGTCCTGGTTGGTGAACTCCAGGCGCAGCTGCATGCGCGTGCGGTTCTGCGCGCGCGTGAAGTTGACCCCGAACAGCACGCTGCAGGTCTTCAGGCCCGGCGTGGCGTCGGCCGCCACGATCGCTAGGTTGCCCAGCACCGTGTTCCCCGTCCACGAGGAGACGCCGGGGAAGGCGGCGCCGTAGTCCACCAGGTCGGCGTGCAGCACGCCCAGCTGGGCGATCGGCGAGCCCACCACGGTGACCAGGTTGAGCCGCAGCTCGGCCGAGAGCACGGTGGCGTTGGACGGGATCGTGCTCAGGTCGAAGGACAGGAACGACTTCACCGGTCCCTTGTCGGGCGGGGCCGCCTGCCCTTCGCGGTCGCCCACGTCCAGGCCGCCGGTGACCTCGACGATGTTCCCGGGGCCGTCGCGCGTGCCCTCCAGCGCGCCTTCCGCCCCCAGCGTCGCCGTCAGCGTGAGCACGTCGGGCGAGCTGGAGCCGCTGCCCCCGCAGCCCGCGGCGAGGCCGACCCAGGGGAGCGCCAGCAGCGCGAGCAGGCGGGGGTGGGGCATGAGCGTCTCCGGCGGGCGCAGCCGCGCCGACACCAGCCTACGGGGAGGCGCGTGCCGCGCCAGCCCGCCGGCCAGGTCGTGTCCTGCTTCGCCCTCTGGACGCTGGACGGGGGCACACCGGGCCGCCGGCGAACCCGCTTGGCACACCACCTGCCGGCCGGGCCCGCCCTCCCCCGCCCCCCCGCCTCAGCGGTAGCGGGGCACCGTGGGGTCGGCCTCGAGCGACCAGGCCTCGATGCCGCCCACGACGTTGCTCACCCGCGCCCAGCCGGAGGCGGCGAGCGCCGCCGCCGCCCGGGCCGAACGGAACCCGTGGTGGCACAGCACCGCCACGTGGGCGTCCCGCGGCAGCTCGTCGAGCCGCCGGCCCAGCTCGCCGAGCGGGATCCAGGTCGAGCCGGCCACCGTGGCCAGCGCGCGCTCGGGGGCCTCACGCACGTCCAGCAGCACGAAGCCCGGCGTGCCGGCTTCCAGCAGCCGCCGCGCCTCCGTCACCGAGAGGCTCGCCACGCTCATCGTCCGGTCTCCCGATCCGCGCCCCCGCCGGCCCGGCGGGCCGCCGGCGGCGCCGCGAGCAGCTCGAGCAGCGCGGCCTTGAGGCGCTCGAGGCGGAACGGCTTCGTCAGCACCGGCACCGGGCCCAGGCCCGCCAGCCGCCGCGCGGCCTCCTCCTCGGTGAACCCGCTCACGATCAGCACCGGCAGGTCGGGCCAGCGCGCGCGCGCCCGGGCCAGGACGACGTCGCCGGGCAGGTCGGGCATGGTCATGTCCAGCAGCATCGCCCGGAACGCGCCGCCGCGGCTCTCCAGCGCCTCCACGGCCGCCCGGCCCCCCTCGACCGGCTCGGGGTGGAACCCCAGGCGCCGCAGCATCTCCGTGAGCACCGCCCGCACCGCGGGCTCGTCGTCCACCACCAGCACCCGCCCGCCCTCCCCGCCCCGGCCGGGCTCCACGGGGTCGACGCGCTCGGGCTCCGCCGGACCCGCCGCGCGCGGGAACAGGAGCGTGAAGGTCGTGCCGCCCCCGGGCCGCCCGCTGAGCCGCACCGTGCCGCCGTGCCCGCGCACCACCCCGAGCACCACGGCCAGGCCGAGCCCGCGGCGCTGGCCGCGCGTGCTCACGAACGGGTCGAACACGCGCGCGCGCACCTCGGGGGGGATGCCCGGGCCGTCGTCGGCGACCTCCAGCGCGACCACGGGACCCGGGGCGAGCGCGTCGGGCAGGTGCGTGTCGCTCAGCAGCGTGCGGTCGGCGTGGAAGGCGCGCACGCTCACGCCCACCTGGCCGCCCCGAGCGCCCAGGGCCTCGGCCGCGTTGCCCACGAGGTTCACCAGCGCCTGGGTGATCTGCGTGCGGTCGGCCCGCACCGGCGCCGGGCCGGCCGGCGGGCCGAGCGTGAGCCGCACGCGCGGCCCGGCGGTCGTCGCCAGCAGGCCCTCCAGCGAGCGCAGCGCCTGCCCCAGGTCGATCACCTCCGTGCCGTGCGGCTGCCGCCCGGTGAGCGTGAGCAGCTGGCCCGTGAGCGCCGTGGCGTGGCGGGCCGCGGCGATCACCCCCTCGAGCAGGGGGCGGTCGGGCGCGTCCGCGGGAAGCGAGCGCAGCGCCAGGTCGGCGTTGCCCAGGACGCCCACGAGCAGGTTGTTGAAGTCGTGCGCCACGCCGCCGGCCAGCAGCCCCAGGGTCTCCAGCCGCGCGGCCTCCTGGCGCTGCGCCGTCTGGGTGCGCCGGAGCGCCCGACGGCGCCGCGCGGCCAGGACGGCGAAGGCGCCCGCAGCCAACGAGAGCCCCACCACCGGCAGCAGGAACGCGGGGCGTCGGTGCCAGGGGGGCGCCACGGTGAGCCGGCGCTCGCTCTCGGGGTGGGCCTCGGGCCAGCCGGCGGCCAGCGTCCGGAACCGCAGCCGGTGGGGGCCTGCGGCGAGCGGGCCGCAGCCCAGCACGCGCTCGGCGCTCCAGGGGCCGAAGGGGCCGTCGTCCACGGCCAGCGACAGGCGCAGGGCGGCGGGCTCGAGCTCGCCGTCGGCGGCGTGCGCCTCCCAGGCGACGGCCACGTGGCCCAGCTCGTCCACGTCGGTGCGCAGGATCGTGAGCCGCGGCGTCCCCGGCCGGGGCAGCTGCCCGCGGGGGAGGCCCAGCACGCCCTGACCCAGCGTCCCCGCCAGGAGCGCGTCGCCCTCGGGACGCACGGTGTAGCAGCGCGCGTGCGGCAGGCCGTGGCGCCAGCCGATCGTGCTCCAGCGCAGGGCCTCCCCGGGGGCCTGCCAGGCGAGCCCCTCGTCCAGCGCCGCCCAGACGCGCCCGTCGGCGTCGGCCTCGAGGTCGAGGATCTCGCGTCGGTCCAGCGCGTGCCCGGGCGGCACGCCCGTGGCGCGGTCCGCCTCGATCCAGCCCGCGCTGCCGGCGCGCGCGGCGCCGAACCACAGCCGGCCCTGCCCGTCCAGGGCCAGGGAGTTCACCGGCGCGGCCGGCAGCCCCTCGGCCGGGGTCCAGTGGCTCCAGACCCCCTCGCGCTCGCGCGAGATCCCCGCGGCCGTGGCGAACCAGCGGCTCCCGTCCGGCCCCTCGACCAGGTCGTACACGCGCCCGTGCAGCAACCCCGGCGAGCCCGGCGCGGCCCGCTCCGCCACGTGCAGGAACCGGCCGTGGTCGAGCACCCAGGCTCCCGGGCCGCCCCCGGTGGCCTCGCGCTCGTAGCGCGCGCCGATCGCGAGGAACCACAGCCGGCCGTCGCGCCCGCGGCGGATGCGGTGCACGCGCGGCGCCGGCAGGCCCTGCTCGGGCCCCACGCGCGACCACGCGCCCGCGCGCCAGCGCAGCGCGCCCTCGAAGGAGGCGCCGCTGCCGACCCAGACCGCGCCCTCCCCGTCCAGGGCCACGGTGGTCAGGATGGGCGCCGGCTCGCCGGCCGGCCGGTCGTGCAGGCGCGCCGCGCCGTCGGGCGCGACCTCCAGCAGGCCGGCGGCCGTCGCCAGCCACAGCCGTCCGTCCCCGCCGCGCTCGATGCCGTGGATGCGCTCGGCCCCCGCCGCGGGCGCGGGGCTCAGCCGCGTCCAGGAGGGCCGGCTGAGCCGCGCCAGCCACAGCCCGTCGGAGGTCGCGGCCCACAACGAACCGTCGCCGCGCACCCGCAGCGCGTGCGCGGCCGCCAGCGCCTCCACGGCCTCCGGCACGGGCGCCCAGCCCCGCTCCGCGCGCCGGTAGGCGCGCCCGTCCTCGCCCACCGCCAGCCCCCAGCCGTCCGGGGCGAGGGCCAGGCGGAAGCGCGCGCCCTCGAGCAGCGGCTCCCGCGCCTCCGGTCCGGTCGTGGGCACGGACCAGAGCGCCTCGCGTCCCACGCCGTCGCTGCCCACCACCAGCGCCGGGCCCGCCTCCGGCTCCTCGACGGCGTGGACGCTGCGCCAGGCGCCCGGGGGCGACCGGCGCTCCCACGGCCCGGGCGGGCGGCAGCGCCAGGCGCCCCCGTCGGCCAGGAGCCAGAGGGCCCCGGTCTGCGTGGCGAACAGCCGCGCCGCGCTCTGCGAGCCGGCGGGCGTGGGCAACGGCGCGGGCTGCCACGCGCCCTGCTCGAGGACCCAGCCGCAGAGGGCGGAGTCGGCGCGGCGACGGCCCGCGGCCAGCAACCCGCCCGCCCCCCAGGCGCCCACGCCGCCGAGCTGGATCGCCTCGGGCGGCGGGGGGAGGGGCTCGAAGGCGCCGCCCCGCTCCCGCCAGAGCGCGCCGCCCTCCACGACCACGAGCCCGTCGGGGGTGCGGGCGTAGGTCGTGTCCAGGTCCACGCGCGGCGAGGGCTCCCCCGCCGGCGCCGCGTGCCAGCGGTAGCCGTCGTACCAGGCCGGTCCCTCGCGGGTGAAGGCCCAGGTGCGGCCCGAGCCGGAGGCCTCCACGGCGTAGACCTGCGTGGACGGCAGGCCGTGGGCGTCGCCGAAGCGCACCCAGCGCCAGGGCTCGGCGATCCGCTCCCCGGCGCGCGCGCCGCCCGCGCCGAGCGCGAGCATGCCCGCGACGAGGCCGGCCAGCGCCCGGCGCCGAGGGCCCGGCCGGCGC
>CAZPOZ010000042.1:0-11251 GCA_964588235.1 uncultured Planctomycetales bacterium | reverse complement strand
CCCCGCGACCCGCACCCCCGCGCACCGAAGGAGCAAGAACCCCGCATGGCCACCACCGGGCTCGGCGTCACGATCGGGAGCCACAGCCTGCGCGCCGTGAAGCTGCGGCGCAAGGGCGCCGGCTTCGTCGTGCAGAAGGTGTTCAGCGAGCGCGTGGACGAGGCCACCCGTCCGGCGGCCGGACGCGCGCTGGTCGCCCGCGGGCTGACGGGGGCCGGCGTGACCCTGGGCCTGACCGGCCGGGACGTGATCATCCGCTACAGCCAGGTGCCGCCGGTGCCCGACTGGCGGCTGAAGACGCTGATGAAGTTCGAGGTGGACGAGGTGGGCAGCCAGTCGGGCGGCGACGTGAGCGCCGACTACCGGCGGCTCAACCTGCCCGACCCCGAGGGGGCCCGGGGCGAGGACACCATCCTGGTGGCGCTGGCCCGCAACCGGCACCTGGACCAGCAGCTCAAGGCCCTGGCCTCGGGCGGGCTCAAGCTCGCCGCCGGCTGCCCCAACAGCGTGGCGCTGTTCAACGCCTTCGCGGTCAACGCCACCTACGGCGAGGAGGAGACCGCGATCCTCGTGAACGTGGGCGCCGACGACCTGGACGTCGCCATCCAGCGCGGCGGCGAGCTGCTCTTCGCGCGCAACGCCACCCCGGGAGGCAAGGCCTTCACCGAGGCGCTGATGCAGGCCTTCTCCACCACCGAGAGCAAGGCCGAGCAGATGAAGCTCGGCAAGGGCGACGTGACCCCCAAGGGGCAGGCGCGCTACGCCGACGGCACGGCCGAGAAGGTGGCCAACGCCATGATGGGCGTGGCGGGGCAGATGTCGTCCCTGATCCAGAGCACGCTGCTGATCGCCCGCGCCCAGACGCGCATCCCCGACCTGCGGATCGACCGGGTGCTGCTCGCGGGCGGCGGCGCCTCGCTCAAGGGCCTGGACCTCTACCTCAAGCAGGCCATGGGCGTGCCGGTCGAGCGCTTCAACCCCTTCCCGCTCTGCGACCTGTCGGCGCTCTCGGCGGAGGAGCGCGAGGTGGTCGAGGCCGCGCCCCACGAGTTCGCCGTGGCGGTGGGCCTGGCGCAGACGCGGCTCTCGCCGGCGGCCTTCCTGCTCGAGGTGCTGCCGGCGGCCCTCCGGCGCCAGCGCGACTTCTGGACGAAGGGCGTCTTCGCCATCGGCGCCGCGGCGGTGATGGCCGTGGTGCTGTGGGTGCTCTACGACGGACGCAAGACCGCGGCGGCCGACTACGCGGCCCAGCGCGAGCGCTTCGCCGTGCAGGCCAACCAGGTGCGCTCGCGCGACCAGGCCGTGCGCAAGGAGCTGGCCGCGGCCCAGGAGGCCAAGGCCAAGCACCGGCTGCTGGCGCAGCGCGCGGCGCCCGGGACCTTCCTGGCCGACGTCTGGTCCGAGCTCGACCGGCACCTGAAGACCTCGCCGCACGTGTACGTGCAGTCCCTGGCGATGCGCCTGGAGGAGCCGACGAACGAGTTCCTCTACGTGCGTCCGCGTCGGGCCGACAAGGCGGGCACGGGCTACGACACGACCACCCGCAGCCGCTACCTCGCCCGCGACGCGGCCATCCTGGTGACGCTGCGCGTCAGCGGCGGCGAGCGCCCCGACCAGGTGGCGGCCACCTTCACCCGTGGCTGCGTCGAGAACGCGCTCGGGCTGGTCGTGGACACGCCCAAGCGCTTCATCGGCGGCAAGCCGGGGGAGGACGGCGAGTTCCAGCTCGCCTTCTGGCCCGGCCTGCCCCTGCCTCCCCTGGGGACGGACGGCCGCACGATCGTGCTGCGGCACCCCAACCCCGGCAAGGAGCCCTGGACCAGGATGCTGGACGACCCCAAGGAGCCGCGGGCCTTCGTGGGCCTGACGGCCGACGGCCTCAACCGCACGGTGCCGTTCGCCGACGTCGCGCCCCCGGAGCTGAAGAAGCTGCTGGAGGAGCGCATGGGACTGGAGCCGGCGGCCGTGTCCGCCCTCCTCAGCGCGGCCCGGAAGTAGGAGCGACCATGGACGAGCTCTTCCAGCGATACCGCGCCTTCTGGCGGCCCGTGGTGATGGGCCTGGGCGTCTTCCTCCTGGGGGTCATCGTGGTCCACGCGATCACGCCCGACCCCGAGGAGGAGGCCGCGCGCGCGGCGCAGGCCCGACGCGAGCTCACCAGCCTCGTGCTGCCCGGCGACCGCGCGGCGGCCGAGCTCAAGGCCGACGTCGCCGGGCTGGGCGAGAGCGCGACGCGGCTGGCCACGGCGTTCGACCCGGCCTCCGGCGGCGCCGACTGGCTGCCGCTGCTCGTGCGGCAGGTCCTCGACGCGGCCTTCGAGGCCGACTCGGGCGAGGAGGCGGCGCGCGAGGCCGAGCGGCTGGCGAAGGACCGCTCCTCGCTGTTCCGCACCGGCAACCCGAACGTGGCCTTCAGCGCCCTGCTCTCCGACGTCTGGGGCGTGCTGCGCGTGCGCGCCAACCGGGCCGACATGGATCTGGACGCCGACCTGCTCGGCTTCTCCAACGTGCCCTCGATCACGCGGCCCGAGCTGCGCCGTCGCCTGGCCAACCTGGCCGTGGTCACGCGCATCACGGCCGCGGCGATCAAGAACGGCGCCGTCTCGCTGGACGAGGTGCGCTTCGAGGCCCGGCCCACGACCGGCCCCGACTCGTTCCTGCAGGAGTGGCCCGTGACCGTGATCCTGACGGCGCCCACGCGCTGCGTGGAGGCCGTGCTGCAGCTGCTCACCGACCCCCGGGCGCCGGTGCCCGTGGGGACGACCTCGGTCCAGCAGCCGCGCCGCAGCAAGGCGGGGTTGGGGATCGTGGAGCTCTCGATCACCGTGGACAGCGTGGCCGTGAACCCGGCCGCCACCCTGAACCTCGACTCCGAGGAGGAAGGCTCGTGATGCTCCTCGTCGCCGGCGGCTTCGGCACCTTCATGCTGTTCGTGCTCCTGGGCCTGCTCACGCTGCTGGTCACGGCCGCGCTCGACAAGAGCATCGGCAAGGAGGCGGGCCTCCTGGTGTGGGCGGTGGCCCTGCTGGCGGTCACCTGGGTCATGCTGCGCGACCGCGCCGCCGATCCCGGGCGCGCGGCCCCCCAGAGCGACAAGGTCCTGGCCGCCGTGGCCGGCGGCAGCCGGGTGGAGGGCGACCTCCTGGGGCGCCCGTCCTTCGTGGCCGAAGCCGGGGCGGAGCGCCGCAACGGGTTCGCGCGCTTCTCCGACACGCGCCCGCTGCCGCCCGTCGAGGTCGAGGTGCCCCCCGAGCTGCCGCTCGAGTTCCCGCTCCCGCCGCCCATCCCCGGCCCGGCGCCCGGCGCGCAGCGGCTGCTGCGGGGCACCCTGCCCGCGCTGTCCGAGGGCGACGCCAGCAGCCTGCCGGAGCTGGCGGCGGTGCAGTTCAGCGAGTACCGCCCCGTGCCGGCCGACGTCTTCGACTG
This sequence comes from uncultured Planctomycetales bacterium, assembly GCA_964588235.1. GTDB lineage: Bacteria > Planctomycetota > PLA2 > PLA2 > JAEUHO01 > CAZPOZ01. The sequence continues at coordinate 7,825 of CAZPOZ010000042.1, read as the reverse complement.
GTTCGACCTGCCCAACGGCGCGCGCAACTACGTGGCCATCGTGGCGCTCAACGGGCTGCGCCCGAGCGACCCCGGCTACGCGGCGCTCGAGCGCCAGCTCGTCTCCGGGGAGGGCGCCGACCGCCTCGAGGTCGAGTGGGCCAACATCGGCTCGGAGGCGGCGGCCTCCAAGGTGCTCGACGCCGCCTCGGCCGCGCGCGTGAGCAAGCAGAACCGCACGACCGAGAAGGCCTCCGTGCGCGGCGTCTGGCACGTGCGGCGCAGCGTGCAGAACGAGCTCGAGGACCAGCTCGCGCAGCACCTGCCGGGCGAGACGGTGGAGTCCACCCAGAACGTCGCGGGCCTGCTGCGGGCCGCGGAGCGGCTCGAGGAGCTGGGCCGCGTGGGCAAGGAGGGCCGCGAGGGCTGGAAGCGGGCAGTGGTGCTGCTCGAGCGCGCGCTCGCGGTCGCCCAGACCACGATGCCCCCCGAGCGTCAGGCCGACATCCTCGTGCGGGTGGTGGGCGCCTACAAGGCCCTCAACGACGAGCAGGCCGTGCTGCGGGCCTTGACGGCGTACGCGAAGGCCGCGCCGCTCAGCCCGCAGCCGGCGATCTGGACGGGCGAGCTCGTGCTGCACAACCTGGGGCTGGCGGCGGAGGCCCTGGTGTGGTTCCGCAAGGCGCGCGCGGTGGACGGCGCCAGCGAGGCCGCGGCGCTGGGCGAGGGCGACGCCCTGACCGCCCTGGGCCGGCACCGGGAGGCGCTGGCGGCCTACGAGCGGGCGGGCGCGGGCTTCGAGGCCCAGGTGCGGCGGGCCGAGGCGGCCCTGCGCGCCGCCGACCTCGCGCGCGCGCAGTCGGCCGCCGACGCGGCGTTGGGGCTCCAGCCCGAGGCGCCGCGGGCCCTGATCGCCCGCGGCTCGGTGCTCTACGTGAAGGGCGACCTGGCGGGCGCGCGCAGCGCCTACGCCATGGCGGCGGCCTCGACGGCCCAGAACGGGCTCTGGCGGGCGCAGGCGCTCTACGACCTGGGGCTCACCTGCTGGCGCCTCCAGGAGACGCGCGCGGCCGTGGCCGCGTTCGACGCCTGCGACGTGGCCCTGCGCATGGGGTCCCAGGCTTCGCGCTTCGCCGACGAGACGGTCTCGCCCTCGCTCGGGCGCGCGCTCGTGGCCTACGCGCTCCGGGCGCCCGAGGCCGCGCCGGAGGGCCCGGCCCCGGGCGGGGACGCCCCCCCCGCGCCCGCCGCCGCGCCGCTGACCGTGCGCCGCGAGGGGCTGGGCGAGTACCTGGCGGCCGCGCGCGACGAGGCGCGTCGCTCGAGCTACCGCGAGCAGTTCGCCGGGGTGCTGGCCAGCGAGCAGCGCAACGTCGCGGCCGCGATCCGCTCCCTGCGCCGGGCCCTGGCCCTGGCCCCGGACGCCACCGAGCTGGACGGCTGGCTGGCCCTGAACCACCTGCGCTGGGCCCTGGTGCGCGGCACGCGGCCCGCCGGGGGCACGCCCGGCGAGGGGGGGCGCGACGCCGAGGAGCAGTCGCTCGAGGCCCTGCTCGAGCAGCCGGCGGCCGACCACTTCGAGGCCGCGCTGGCCTTCGCCGCGCGGGCCTCGCAGAACGACCTGGTCGATCCCGCGGCCTTCCACGCCCAGCTGCGGGAGACCTGGGTGACGCTGCAGGCCGAGCACCTCACCCCCCGTCGGCGCTTCGAGGCGGCCGTGGCGGCCGCGGACCGCGTGCTCAACCGCAGCGACCTGCGCGAGCAGCCCGCGGCGCGTGCCATGCGGGCCTACGCCCGCTACCGCCTCGGGGGCGACCCGACCGACCCGGGCCCCGACAACAACTACAACCGCTGCCAGAACGACCTCGACCTCGTGCTCGACAAGGTGGCCGACAAGGACGGCGTGCCCTGGATCGAGTGGCGCCGCTACGCCGAGCGCATCCGCGAGAAGATCAAGCACTGGCGCTCGCTCGAGGAGAAGGTCGTCTCCTTCGAGGGCCTGACCCAGCTGACGAAGGACTGGCAGTCGGTGGCCAAGGGCAGCGGCGTCGAGGTCTCGCCCGAGAACGGCGTGCTGATGTTCCGCGGCACGGCCACGAAGGACGGCACCGCCCTCGAGCCGTTGATGGCCCTGCTGAACTGGACCTTCTTCGAGAAGAACACCTTCGAGTCGCTCAGCCTGCGGATCCGCATCCCGACCACCGACGAGGGCGGCAACGCGATCAACAACATCGTCTTCGGCGTGGGCGTGCAGGGGCAGACCGCCGTGAGCGGGGCGGCTCCCGGCGGCCTCCCGCCGCGTCACCCGGGCCTGTCGATCTTCTACGACAAGGCCAAGGTCGCCGGCCGCATCGGCACCGGTCTGGACAAGGCCTGGAAGGAGGGCGACGTCAAGCGCGTGCGCGACGAGGCCGGCGCCGAGCGCGCCTGGCCCGCGGCCGACTGGCTCGAGGTGCGCTTCGTGCGCAAGGACGCCAAGGAAGGGCGGCTGGCCGTCTACCTGGGCGACGACGAGCTGCCCGTGCTCTCCGACACCGTGAGCGGGTTCCGCGGCGTCTCCGGCAAGGCCGAGCTGTGGATCGGGGGCTGGGCCCAGCAGGCGCAGCGCTTCGAGGTCTACGTCAAGGACATCCGCATCGTCCGCACCCGCAAGTGAGCGCGTCCGGGCCCCGACCGGGCCCGGCGCCGAAAGGACCCGCATGCGCCGACCCCGCCCGTGCTCCCGCGAAGCCGGCTTCTCCTTCGTCGAGATCCTGGTCGTGATGGGCATCATCGCCACGCTCGCCGGGCTGGGCGTGGTCGTGGTCAACCTGTGGGTCAAGCGCGGGCCGCAGCAGAAGACCCAGGCCCTGGTGGCCAAGATGAAGGGCTACGTGGACGCCTGGAAGACGCGCTTCCACGACTACCCGCCCATGAGCCTCAAGGACGTGGACCGCGTGATCGGCATCAAGGGGGCGGTCGAGGTGAAGACGCTCGACAACGAGATCAACCTGGGCATCGAGACGGTCTACCAGTGCGTCTACTGGAACGGCTTCGGCACCGACGCCGAGCTGTCCGAGGCGGAGGTGGGCAACACCGACGACGACCGGCTGCGGCAGGCCGTCACCACCCGCGGCCCCGAGCTCAACGAGGTGCTCGACGGCTGGGGCAACCCGCTGATCTACTTCGTGAACACGGCCTACGCCAAGGCCGAGCAGAGCCCGCCCGCCTACACGAGCAAGAAGCACGGCGAGGTGCAGCCCAAGCCCTGGCGCGAGGCGGGCGGGGGCTTCGTCAACCCCAACGGCTTCCAGATCTTCAGCATGGGCCCCGACGAGGAGCCCAACACGGACGACGACGTCTGCACATGGCGCTGAGCCGCACCCCCTCCCGGAGCCCTGCCGCCCCGCAGGCCCCTGCGGCGCGCGCTCCCGCGCCGCGCCCCCCCGCGCGGCCCGGGGCCGCCGCGGCGGGGTTCACGTTCCTCGAGCTGATCGTGATCATGGGCATCCTGGCGATGCTCATGGGGTTGACCGTGGGCTACATCCGCAGCGCCGGCCGCGTGAACGCGCTGGGCATGGCGCGCTCGCAGATCCTCGACGCGGCCTACCGGGCCCAGGGCATGAGCGCCGGCGAGAAGATCGGCATGCTCACCTTCCGCCCCGGCACCGACGAGAACGGGCGCGAGACCCTCGAGGTGCTCACGAGCGTGGCCGAGACCCTGGTCACGCACGCCTTCGAGACGCTCGACGGCGCCTCGCTCAACCTGCCGCTCAAGGTGCTGGGACCCCTCCAGCGGGTGGAGAGCGGCGGGCGGCCCGGTGCGTGCGCGCAGTTCGGCCGGGGGGCCTCCGTGGCCTTCGACCCGCAGGCCCGCTTCGCGGCCACCGACGGGCTCGACGTGGAGGCCTGGGTGGCCCCGGAGGCCGGCGCGCCGGTGATGGTGCTCGTGGAGGGGCAGGGCGCCTACGAGCTGTCGCTCGTGCGGGGCGGGGGCGCGGGCGACTACGGCCTGCGGCTCCGGCTGTTCCTGCGCCCGGAGGACGACGCCCTGGAGCCGTCCTGGGTGCCGTTCGAGACGGAGGGCCAGCCCGTGAAGGCCAACGGGCGCTGGACCCACGTGCACGCCTCCTTCGACGGCGTGGAGGCCTCGCTGCGCATCGACGGGCTCGAGCGCGCCCGCCGCGCGCCCGCGCCGGCGGGCGGCGCCGCGCGCGCCGCCCGGCCCCGGCGCATCGGCGTGCCCCCCGGCGGGGCCGTGGCCCTGAGCCTGGGCTCGGGCTCCCAGCCCTACACGGGGCGCATGGACTCGGTCGTGGTCCGCGGCGTGTTCCGCCTGGCCGACGAGCGCTCGCGGCTGCCCGAGGGCCTCGTGGCCGACGTCGCCTCGCCCCCCAAGCAGGCGCTGCCCTACCGCGTCACCTGGCGCAACGGGCGCCTCGACCCCGATCGGCACGCCGAGGACGTGCTCGTCCGGCTCTCCGACCCGCAGCGGCTGCAGGATCCGCCGCTCGAGGTGCGCTTCTCGCGCCACGGCGTGATCAGCGCCGACCTGTCGCACTCGACGCCGGCCCCGGCAGCCGGGGAGCCGGGCCCGGGCCGCGCCACGACGCCGGGGGAGGGGGGCCGATGAGCCGCCGCCGCGGGTTCACGCTGCTCGAGCTGCTGATCGCCATGACGATCTTCGCCATCCTGGGCACGTCGGCCGTGGTGATGATGCGCCAGGGGGCCACGCTCTTCACCGCGGGCACGCGCGAGAACGAGCTCTCCGACCGCCAGGACACCCTGCTCCCCGAGCTGGCGCGCGACCTGGCCCGGCTGGCGATCCCCGACTCCTTCGACCCCCCGCCGCCGGTGCCCACGGCCGAGCAGCTGGGCGGGGCGCGTCCGCCTCCGCCTCCGCCCCCCGTCGAGGAGCGCCTGCGGTCGGGCACGGTGCGGCTCACGGAGGCGGCCGACGCGACCCTGCGCAGCCATCCCTGCCCGTACCTGGCCTTCGTCGTCAGCACCGGCGAGGAGGCCCACGACCCGCGCCTGGTGCGGGCCGGCGACCCGGTGGCCCCGGGCCAGGCCCCCAAGCCCTACGTGAAGGGCGAGGTCGACAAGGCCGACCGTGACACCGTGTTCCACGCCACCGGGGGGCGCATGGAGGTGCTCTGGATCGCCGTGCCCCTGGACCCCGCCCACCCCGCCGTGCTGAGCCTGTTCCGCGGCTACCGCTCGCCCGTCGGCGGGGCCGAGTCGTTGCTGGATCCGGCCAACTTCAACACGCTCACGAAGATCCGCGCCCGCTGCGACCTGCGCCACGAGGGCGTGCTCCACCTGGGCATCACCTGGAGGCGGGTCACGGCCCGCGACTGGCAGGAGGTGGCGGGGCGGGGCGCCGGCGGGGACGTGGCCTACGTGGGCCCGGCCTGGGACTCCACGCGCGCGCTCGACAAGGACTGGCCCCTGTTCGTGGGCCTGCCGAGCCTGTCCGACCCCAGCGACGACCTGTTCCCCCAGTACGTGCGGCTCGAGGGCACGCTGGCGGCCCCCGGGCCCGGCGGCTACGGCAAGGGCGAGACGCGCCTCTCGGCCCCGGCCGCCGCCGACGAGGCCCGCCTCGCGGTCGAGAACGTGGACGCGCTCCTCGGCCCCGGCCCCCAGGTGCGGCACCTCAAGGTGGACGCCGAGTGGATGCTCTACGACGTGCGGCGCGTGGATCCGACGCGCCGTGAGGTGACCGTGGAGCGCGGCGCGCGCGGGACCCCGAAGGCCGCGCACGACGCGATGGCCGACGTGCACGTGGGGCAGGCCTCCAGCGCCGAGATCCAGCTGCCCGTGTTCCGCGACTTCACCCTGCGCCGGGGGGACCGATGAGCCGGCCGCCCCCGTCCCGCCGCTCCACGGGGTTCTCCTTCGTGGAGGTCATGGTGGCCCTCAGCATGCTGCTCGTGGGCTGTCTGGCGATCCTGCCCCTGTTCGCGCTGGGGGTGCAGGATCTGGCCCAGCGCCGCCTGGCCACCGACCTGCGCCGTGTGCGGCCGGAGGTGCAGGTGCTCGTGCAGCAGGAGGTGGACCGCGCCGGCGGCCTGCCCAAGGACCTCGACGGCACCCGCCGCCGGGCCTACCCGCTCTCGCTCGCCGGGTACGACGCGTTGGTGGAGTGGATCCCCAGCCCCTTCGGCGGGCCCGGCATCTGGGCGCTGGCCTCGATCCGCCGCCAGGGCGAGATCGTGACCACGTTGCCGCCCATCGCCGCCCGCCGCTCCAGCTTCGACCTCAAGGGCCTGCCGCCCGCGGGGTCGGGAAGGTGACGTCCATGAAGCTCCGACGCCTGCTCCCGCTCCTCCTCGTGGCGCTGCTCGCGCCCGCCTCCGGGGCCGACGTGATCCGGCTCCGCACCGGCGAGTCGGTCAAGTGCGTGCCGCTGCGCGAGCGCAGCGACGACCGCTACGTGGTCGTCGAGGACCTCCTGAGCGGGGCCGTGCGTGCCTTCGCCTGGGAGGCCCTGGAGCCGGCCGACCGCCAGGAGGTCAAGCGCAAGTTCGGCTGGGAGAGCAACGCGGCCTTCACCGAGAAGGGGGTCCGCATCGTCCACCGCCTGGACGGCGGCGACGAGGAGGAGCTGTTCGGCTACCCCGAGAAGGAGCAGGGCGGCGTGCTCTTCCTGCGGCGGGCGGGGCAGGTGCTGGAGATCCCGCTCTCGAAGATCGTCGAGCGCACGGAGGAGATCCTCGACCCCCGCGAGATCTGGACCCCGGCCCAGCTGATGGAGCGCCTGGCGGCCAAGGGGGTGGACGTGGCCGCGACGGAGGGCCTGGCGGCGTTCAACGTCGGCGAGTACGCCGAGTGGGCCGGCGCCCTGCAGGAGGCCCTGGCGGCTTACCGGCGGTCCGCGGCCGACCCCGACTTCCTCAACCGGCAGGTGGCCGAGGCCCGCGCGCAGCGGGTGGAGGCGCTGCTCAAGGACCAGGCGGCCCTGACCACGCTGCGCGAGCTGAAGGCCAAGCTGGGCAACAACCTCTTCCGCGCGGTGCGCACCGGGCTGGACGGCTTCGACGCCAAGCACCCCGGCGCCAGCGAGGCGGTCAAGAAGGCGCTGGAGACCTTCCGCACGGCCGCCGCGACCTCGCGCGAGCGCTTCTTCCGGCGCATGGCGCGCTGGGAGTTCGTGCGCGTGTGCGAGAAGCTCATCGAGCCCAAGGTGAAGGAGCGCGGGATCAAGCTGGCCGACATCCGCTCCTGGGTGCGGCGCGACCTGCCCGACGCGGCCTTCGCCGCCCTCGGCGAGAAGATGGCGCGCATCGACGACGTGACGCCCGAGGAGGTGCGCGGCTTCTGGGAGAAGCGCTGGGAAGGGGTGCAGAAGAGCGGCTGGACGCGCCGCACCTACGGCGCGGGCACCTTCGTGATCCACAAGCCCACGATCAAGCCGCCCAAGCCCCGGCCGGCCGGCCAGGGCGGGAACGCCGGGGGGCGCGGGGGGCAGGGCGGCGGCGGCGCCGCGCCCGCGGTCCAGATCCCCAAGCCGCCCACCGACGACGAGTGGTGGGCCTCGGCCTCGCCCAGCGAGCGCGTGCAGTGGACGATGGCGCTGTTCGCCACGACGAGCGGCCTGTTCGAGGTCTCGGAGGACGTCGAGCGCCGGCCCTGCATGCTCTGCCAGGGGCGCGGGCTGATCACGAAGACCCTCCAGACCGGCGACCAGCTCTCCTACCTGTGCACCCGCTGCGGCGGGGCGATGGCGGACGTCACGGTCAAGTTCCGCTGAGCGTCCTGGCCACCAAGCTAGGGGTAGGGCCCTTCGGAGGGCGAGACCTCTCTTGCGGAAGGGCCCATGGATGGCCTCTGCGGGCCGTGCCCAGGCAACCGGCGCGCTGGG
>CAZPOZ010000041.1:0-11382 GCA_964588235.1 uncultured Planctomycetales bacterium | reverse complement strand
GCGTCGTCATCGGGGGGCGTCGGGCCCCAGGGGGGGCCGGGGGCGGGGGGGGGCGCCGGAGGGGGGGCCGGCCGGGGCGGTGGGGGGGGCGGAGGGAAGGGACCCCGGGGGGCGCGGGGGGCGCACCTGCCCTGCCGTACCGGCCGGCCCGGACCCGGTTTCGGGGAGTGCGAGCAGCTCCCGCAGCGCGGCACGCCCCCGGTGCAGGTGGGTCTTCACGGTGGCCACGGGCAGGTCGAGGATCGCGCCCACCTCCTCGAGGGGCAGCCCGTGCAGGTGGTAGAGCACGACGGGCGCCCGGTACCGCTCGGGGAGGCGCTCGATGGCGGCGCGCACGTGGGCCGGACGGGCGCGCTCCTCGGGGTCGGCCCGGGCGGGAGCCGGGTCCGGCGGGTCCAGGGCCGCCGCATCGGGGTCGCCGGGCGGCCCCTGGGGCGCCTGAGGCCGCAACTGCCGCGCGGCGTGCAGGTTGCGGCACAGGTTCGTCGTGATCCGCAGGATCCAGTGGCGGAACGGGCGCGCCGCGTCGAAGCGCGCCAGCGCCCTCCAGGCGTTGAGGAAGGCCTGCTGGGTCAGGTCCTCGGCCAGGTGGGCGTCGCGGGTGAGCCGGCGCGCCAGGTCGTGCACGCGCGGGCCGTGCCGCGCCACCAGGCGCGCGAACCGGGAGGGGTCGCCGTCGCGGATCGCCGCGAGATCGGCCAGGTCGTCGGGGTCGGGCGCGCTCGTCGGCGGGCTCCAGACGCGGCGGGCGTACGATGGGCGGCCGAGCCTACCGCAAGGACGGGCCGGGAGCGCCGCCGCATGGACAAGCAGAAGCCGCCGCGGGCGGCGCTCCTGGTTCACGCCGGGGCCTGGGACATCCCGCGGGAGGAGCGCGAGCCGCATCGCGCGGCCTGCCGCGCCGCCCTGGACCGTGGCTGGGAGGTGCTCGCCGCAGGCGGGAGCGCGCTGGACGCCGTGGAAGCCTCCATCGTGTCCCTCGAGGACGACCCCGCCGTCAACGCGGGCACCGGCAGCGTGCTCACGCGGGAGGGCTGGCCCGAGCTCGACGCCGGGCTCATGTGCGGGCTGACCCTGGAGGTCGGCGCCGCGATCGGCTTGCGCAACGTGCGGAACCCGATCCGGCTGGCCCGCGCGATCCTGGGCGGCGAGCACGTGCTGCTCAGCGGTGAAGCGGCCCAGCGCGTGGCCCGCGAGCGCGGCCTGACCCTGGACGACCCCGACGCCCTGGTGACCGCCCGCGAGCGCGAGCGCCTGAAGGCGTGGTACGCCGCCGGGGGCGCGGCGCATCCGGCGGCCGCCTTCGGGGCGCGCGGCACGGGCGCGTCCTCCGCGGGCGCGTCCTCGGCGGACCCTGCCGCCTCCTCCGGGCCGGGCGACACCGTCGGCGCGGTGGCCGTGGACGGCCTGGGACGCATGGCGGCGGGCCTGTCCACGGGCGGCATGTGCGGCAAGCCCAGCGGCCGCATCGGGGACGCCCCCATCCCGCAGTGCGGCTACTTCGCCGACGTGCGGCTGGGGGCGGTGTGCTGCACGGGCTGGGGCGAGAGCATCCTGAGGACCGGGCTGGCCCGGCGCGTGGGCGAGCTGCTGCGCGACCACGGAGCGCAGGACGCCGCCTGGCTCGCCATCCGCGAGCTGGACGACCGGGTGCAGGGCAAGGCGGGGGTGATCGCGGTGGCCCGCAACGGCTCCCTGGGCTGGGCGTTCAACACCCCGCACATGGCCCTGGGCTACCGCGACGCCGAGACGCCGGGGCCCGTGCTCGCCGGGGTGTGACCCCGGGCCCTGGGCCGTCCGGTTCGCGTCGCCGCCGCCATCTCCCCCAGGGCAGGCGCCGTGCCTGGGCCCGCACGCCCCGACGACGCCGCGTTCCCGACCCCCTCACCCCCTGGAATCGGAGGCTCCTCCCCATGTCGCTGCGCTCGCCTGCGTCCGCCTCGGCCTTGCTCGCCACCTTCCCGCTCCTGGTCCTGCTCGGCTGCGGCGGCGGCGGCGGCGGGGGGGGAGGCGACGGAGGGGACGCGCCCCAGCCGAACGTGCCCCTGACCGCGTCGAACGCCGGCACCGCGGCCAACGTCAGCGTGGACGGCGCCCAGGGGGGCGTGGGCGTGATCAACGGCGGCAGCGGGTTCCTCAAGCCCGGCACGGCGGCCCGCCGCGGGGTCAACCCGGCCCGGTGGGGCCTGACCCAGCTCCAGTCGGCCTGGGACCAGACCGGGGTCCGCGCCGCCCGGTCCGGCAAGCCCAACGAGCAGGTGATCAACGACAGCGAGGCGTGCGACTCGGGCCTGGTGTCCTGGACGCACGACGACCCCGACAACGACGGGGAGGTCTCGACGGGCGACTCGTTCGTGTTCACCTTCTCCTCCTGCCAGGTGGACGGGCTGGGGATCAACGGCTCGCTCACGATCGACGAGCTGGTGCTGACGTCGAACCCGCTGGGCGACGACTTCGCCGGCTCGGCGCGCTTCGTGTTCAACGGCCTGACCCTGGCCGACGGCAGCGAGGTCTTCACCATCAACGGCACCCTGCGGGTCACCCTCTCCTTCGTCGGGGACGACGTCTCGGTCACCGTCACGAGCGACTCGATCACGCTGCAGACCGCGCAGAGCACGACCACGCTGCAGGCCTTCACGACGACGTACGCCGAGAACGAGCTCACGGGCGTGTTCAGCTGGAGCGCGAACGGCGTGCTCACGGACACGCGGCTCGGGGGCACCGTGCACTTCCAGACCACGACGACGTTCACCGGCGACTACGACGTGAGCGACAACCCCGCCTCCGGGGTGCTGTTGATCACCGGCCTGAACGGCTCGAAGGTCCGCCTGACCGCGCTGAACGTCACCCAGGCCCAGGTCGAGACCGACGCGAACGGCGACGGCACCTTCGAGACCTCCCAGACGATCGACTGGGACGACCTCGACCTCCTCTGACCCTGCGCGCCCCCCGGTCCGGGCAGGCATCCTGCCCGGACCGGAGCCGAGGGGGCCCCGGCCGGTGGATGGGGCCGGGCCTCCGATCCCGCCCCGGTGACCTGCGCATGGCCCGGCCGACCTTGACTGGGGCCATGCGGTTCGTCCCCCCGCGCGGTTGGTCCTCTGGGCTCCTGCTCGCCGCCGCGGGGGCCGTGGTCGGGCTCGGGCTCTGGACGGCCGGGCCCGCGCGTCCCGCGCAGCGTCCGCAGGGCCGGCCAGCCCCGGGCCGCGCGGCCGACGGGCCGCTGCTCGAAGGGCGCGCGTCGGGGGTGGGGGGGCCGACGGCCCCAGCGGCGGCCGCCCCGCTCCCCGGGCGCGCGGCGCTCGTCGGCCCGGAGGATCCCTGGACCCCGGAGGCTCCCCGCGGGCCGGTGGGAGGGGCGGGAGCCACCGACGACCCCGTGGAGCGCGCCCACCGGCGCACGCGGTTGCTGCGCATGCGCGTGGGCTCGCAGGCCGTCGGGACCGCGGGCGTCGTGGGCGCCGACGCCGAGCACTCCACCTGGGAGGCGCCGCCGGACGCCGACGGCTTCCTCAGCGTGAGCTACGACCTGGGCCTGCTCGCTCCGCACGGCTTGAGCGATCCGCCCTACGGGGCGCTCGAGGGGGTCGCGGAGCCCCGCTGGGGATCGGACTCCCGGCGTTGGTGGGTCGGACTCTGCTCGCGGCTGGCCGAGGCGGTCGGCGCCTCGGCCTGGCCCGAGGAAGAGACGCTGCTGGGCTGCGAGCCGTGGGAGGGGCAGCTCTACCTGCGACAGACGCCGCGAGCCCTGGCGACGGTCGAGGGCGTGCTGGCCGAGGTGGCGGCCGAGCAGGCTGCGGTCGTCCCGCTCCGGCTCGAATTCCCGGCCCCGGGGGGGACGGCGCCGGCGAACGCGCTGCCCCTGGACGTGCCCTACGGCCGCGCCGTTCGCACGGCGCGCGTGCTGGCCTACGCCGCGCTCCTGGACTTCGACGTCGAGTGCGGCAACTCCACGGCCCTGTTCCCGATCGTCGGCGCCGTCGAAGGGGGCGTCGGGCTCTCGGCGTACCGCGAGGCGTCGGTCGGCGGGCCCGACGGGCTGTTCGTGGAGGTGGCCTGCGCCTCGGGAGCGCCGTCCCTGCGTCGGCAGGAGGTCGGCTTCTTCGCCGGTGGGCTCCAGGCGGGGGACGCAGACCTCTGGGTGGTGGAGGTCGCGGCGCCTGCCCCCTGCGCCTCCTGGCGCGGGCGCCTGCCCGCCGCGGCGGGCAGGCACCGGCTGCGCCTCTCCGACGGCTCGACGGTCGTGCTGGAGGTGGGCGCGCCGGTGTCACCCTCCACCGCCCGAGAGGCTCCCGAGCGGCGGCCCTTCCCCGGCCTTCCGCGGGTCGCGGCCGACCTTGGCCCCGCGCCGCCCCCCGGCCCCGAGGGCGGCGGGCTCGAGGCCGTCTGGCGCCCGCTCAGGACCGGCCGCGTCTTCCGGGCCCCCTTCGTCGCCGTCGGCGGGCGCGTCGAGGCGCGGCTCGAGCCGCCCACGCTCGGCTTCGCGGTCCCGGGCGCTCCGGCGCTGGAGGTCACCGACGAGTTCGGCCTCGAGGCGCGCGCCGGAGGCGTCTGCGTGGGGGTCGAGGCCCTGCCGCTTCAGGACGGCACGCTGCTGCTCGACCTGCGCGTGCGGGCGGGCCGGCCGGTGGCCCGTTCCAGGCGCGTGCCGGCCGCGGCCCTGCCCTACGGCGCCGGGCGCCCGGTGCGCTCCGAGCTCGACCTGCCGATCTGCCGCTGCCTCGAGGAGTGCCGGCGCCTGGTCCTCTCCCCCGGGACCCGGGCGCAGCTGACGCTGGAGGCCGACCTCGGCGCAGGCCCGGAGGCCTTCGAGCTGACGATCGACGACGTCCGGTAGGCGGCCCGCGGCGCCTGCGGCGCGGCGCTCGCCCGGCCCGGGTCCGCGGGCCTGCGCCGGAGCCCGGACGGAACCCATCGCCGCGGACCTGCGTACGTCCATGGGCCCGCGCGGCCGCGGCCCCTCACCGACCGGGAGGTGCCCGTGGCGATCTGGAACTACCTGCTCGACTCCGATCTGCTCCAGCGCATCGACATCGAGCGGCTCGAGGCCGGCGCCCGTGCGACGCAGCAGCGCGTCGCCCGGGCGCAGCGCGCCCACGCGCAGCGCATCGCCGAGCTCGAGCAGCAGGTCGGCGAGCTGCTCCTGGCCCAGCGTGCGCTGCTCACGATGCTCCAGGTGACCGGCCGCTTCGACGCGCCCGCGTTCCAGGCGGCGCTCGAGGGGCTCGACGCGGCCGACGGCGTGGTGGACGGGCGCGTCACCCCCGAGGACGCACGCCCGCCCGCGCCCGGGCCGGTGCGTCCCCCGGTGGCCGCCCCCGTGCCGCGCCGCCGCGGTTGAGCGCCGCCCTGCGCCCCGCTCCAGCGCGCCGCACGTGCCTCGGGTCGCCCCTCTTGGCAGCGTTGGTCGTCAGCGCCCGTCCGTGGGGGGAGGCCGGCCCACCCGCACCAGGTGCAGCTCGTCGCGCTTGACGCTGCGCCCGTCCGGGCCGAAGCGCTCCGTGCGCGAGCCGATGCCGTCCGTGCTCTTCTGCGTGCTCCAGTAGCGGAGCCCCGTGAGGCCGCCCGCTGCGTCCCGCTCCCAGGCGAGGAACACCGCGCAGTGCCCGCTGCCGTCGTGCCGCCACAGCTGGACGAAGTCGCCCGGCTCGGCCGCGCTCCACGGGGTCACGTCGTGCCCCAGCCCGGCCTCCACCAGGGCCGTGCGCAGCGTGCGCCGGTCGCCGTCGTCGCCGTACCAGCGCGATTGGAAGGCCCTCAGGCCGGCCAGGCTGAGGCCGGCCACGCGCTCCGGTCGCCCGGCGGCGCGGGCCCAGCGCAGCCAGGCCTCGAGGAACACCTCGAAGGTCAGCCCCGAGCAGTAGCAGCGGCCCTCGGGGTCGCCCGCGCACAGCACCTCGCCGGCGTAGGTCAGCGTACGGGTCGTCCCGCGCCAGGGATCGCCCCGCGGCCAGTGGTAGCGGTGGCGCCCGTCGGTGGGGTACTCGGCCAGCACCTCGAGCACGCGCGCGTTGAGCGTGCCGGAGCGGGGCAGGTCGTCGCCGGCTTCCTGCGCCCGCGGGCCCCCGCAGCCCGCCGCCGCCGACGCGAGCGCGAGCAGCAGCGCGGCGGTCGCCCTGTGGCGCCCGGTCACGGCGACGGGGGGCCCGGCGGCGCCGCGGGCTTGCCGTCCCAGAGCAGGCGCAGCGCCAGGGGGCCGGCCACGGCGGCCGAGCGGCGGGGCGGGAAGCGGCGCCCGAACTTGTAGACGTCGTGGACCGCGATCTCGAAGGCCGGCGGCGCCGCCTCGCGCGCGAGGCCCCGCAGCTGCGCGTTGCAGGCGTAGCAGACGGTCACCAGCGGCACGAGCAGGTAGAGCACCGCGTCGAGCCCCACCGCCACGATCGTGCTGATCCAGCCGGTGAAGGGGCCGAGCACCAGCCCCACGGCGGCCAGCGCGAGCCCCAGCTTGCGGTTGAAGTCGCGCTGGCTGTAGCGGTCGGCCGAGCCGCACACCGGGCAGGCGGGGGGCAGCGTGCCCTCGGGCACGCCTCGGGCCTCGGGCAGGGGCGTGGCGTGCCCGCAGGCGGCGCAGGCCAGCGCCTCCGTGGACGCCGCCAGCACCCCCTCCACCGGACGGCCGCAGGCCGTGCAGGCGAAGGCCAGCTCCAGAGGCCGAGCGGCGCTCATGCCGGCACCCCCGTGGCGAGCTCGAGGTAGACCGCCGCCAGCTCGCCCATCAGCGCGAACGCCACGGCCACGTAGAGCAGCCCCGTGGCTGCCTGCGTGTGCTTGAGCCGCACGGTGTCCTTCACCATCCACAGCAGCACGGCCGGCCCGACGAAGCCGAACATCACGCGCCACGTCGTCCAGAGCACCTCGCGCCCGAGCAGCACCTCGGACGCGCCGCTCCACAGGGTCAGGGTGAGCGTGAACACCAGCACCTTGGCCCCCAGCGCCAGCGCCACGGTGCGTCCGGCCCGGCGCAGGGCCTCGAGCGGCAGGCCGCGGATCATCAGGTAGAAGTGGCCGAGGATCATGGCGTCGTTGACCGCGCCCATCACCAGGCCCCCCAGCAGGGCCGAGAGGGCGAGCACGGAGAGGGCGGCCGGGCCGGCCGCCGCCCCCCCCGGGCCCAGGCGCACCGTGCCCACCGTGGCCGCCACCCCCGCGGCCAGCGCCAGCAGCAGCGCGACGCGCCCCGCCCGACGGCGGTAGGTCCCGAGCAGGGCGTTGGCCGCCAGGCAGGCCACGCCCATCACCGCGAGCAGCCCGGGCCAGGCGCCTTGGAAGGAGAGCGCCGCGAGGGGACCCGCGCCGTCGCCCGTCGGGGAGCCCACGGCCGGCCCGTAGAGCAGGGCCGCGCCGACGGCGGCCACGAACACGAAGACGAGCTGGAAGCGCACGTGGCGCTCGGCCGCCCGGAAGGCCCAGAGCGCGGTCAGCGCGATCAAGGTGCCGGCCGCCATGCGGGTCAGGAAGGCGTAGAAGACCAGCGAGAGGCGCACCCGGGCGTTCTACGGGGGGGCTGGCCCGGGGTCGCCTTTCCCCGGTGGTGGGTCAGCTTGGCCCCCTGGGGGTGATCGACGCGCTGGGCTCGAGGGCGCTCAGGCCCGCAGCGGCTCGTTGCGTAGGCCGGCGCGTGCCAGCGCCGCCGCAAGCGGCGGCGGGGGCGGCCTCGCCGCTGCGGGCCTTCCGCTCCCCATCCAACGCGCCGGTGCCCGTTCGGGCGCAGGCACGGCCCCTGACCGGCACGGCCTCTGGCCAGTCCTCGGGACCCTGGCAACAGGACCTCCAACTCAGGACACGAGGAGGAGGGCCATCCAGCGCGTCGGTGCGTCGGGTGGGGGCTCTTCAGCGGACCGCGCCGCAAACGGACCCACACCCTTTCCCCCGTGCCAGCGGGGGACGGCGGGCGTTGAGGATAGGATGCCGGCCGTGGCGGGCCCGGTGTCGGAGGCGTCGCATGCGTGTTGTCTGGGCGTTGTTCTCCCCCCGTCGGCTGGCGATCCTCGTGGCGTTGGGCGCGGGCGCGTCGCTGCTCCGAGGCCCTGAGCCGGCCCAGGCGGGAGGCGCCGGGAGCGAGGCCGACCGTGTGGAGCTGGGCCGTCGCCTGTTCTTCGACCCCCTGGCCAGCCGCTCGGGGGCGCGTTCGAGCTCCTCCTGCCACGACCCGCTGCACGGCTTCTCGGATCCGGCCACGCGCAGCCCCGACGACGTCGGGCGCACGAAGCGCCACAGCCAGACGATCCTGGACAGCCACCTCAACCCCACCGCGCACTGGGACGGCGAGTTCGACTCGATCGAAGAGCTGGTCCTGGCGCGCCTGGACCGCGTGAACGGCACCCGCAGCCCCTTCCGCGGCGGGCCCTTCAGCGGCCTGGGCGAGAACGGCGGGGCCGGCGCCCGCGGAGGGCGCAGCGGCGGGGGGTACGGAGGGCCGCCCGCGACCACGCCGCCGACGGCGCCGCCGGAGGAGCCCCGCGACCCCCAGGCCCCGCCGCCCGACCCGGCCGATCCCGATGCCACGGCCGACGACGACGCGCAGGCGGCGGCCGAGCCGCCCGGGCCGGCCGCCGGCGAGGCCCCGGACGGGGGCGGGCGCACCGACGCGGCGGGGGGCCGCAAGCAGCGCCTGGCCAAGGCCGGCAGCGAGCCCGGGCCCGAGGTCCTGCCCCTGGATCTGACCAAGCTGCCCCACGTGGCCGACCTGATCGAGTCCTCGGGGCGCTACGCCGAGGGCTTCAAGGCCGCCTTCGGCAGCCCGCGCGTGACCTCGGCCCGCATCGCCGACGCCATCGCCACCTACTGCCGTTCGGTCCGCAGCACCGAGGCGCCCCTCGACCGACACCTGCGGGGGGAGGCCGGCGCGCTCAGCGAGAGCGCCCGTCGGGGCCTGGCGCTGTTCCGGGGCCGGGCCGGCTGCGTGCAGTGCCACGTGATGGAGGGGTCGCGCCCGACCTTCACCGACTTCCGCTTCCACAACACGGGCATCGCCTTCAAGACGGCCGCCCGGGGCCGCGCCCCCGACGAGGGCCCCCTCGACCTGGACGAGCGCGAGCAGGTCGACCTGGGCCGCAGCCTCCTGACCACGCAGAGCAACGACCGCCGCGCGTTCAAGACGGCCACGCTGCGCGACCTGACCCGGCGCGGGCCCTACATGCACGATGGGGCCTTCGAGACCCTCGCCGACGTGGTGCGGCATTACGCCGCGGGCGGCTCGCCGAAGGACGAGCGCCAGGACCCGCGGCTGCGCCCCTTCGGCGTGACCGACGCGGAGGTGGCCGACCTGGTGGCCTTCCTCGAGTCGCTGACGGGGGACGAGCAGCCGGGGCGGGTGACGACCGCGTGGAGCGCCCGCGCGGCCCTCACGCGCGTGCGGCTGATCGACGGCCGGGGCCGTCCCCTCGCTGGCCTGAGCCTCGAGCTGGTGGAGGAGGGCGACCGCATGCCCGGCTGGAGCGAGGACCGCCGCGTGGCCCGCCGCGTGACCACCGACGCCGACGGCGCCTTCGAGTTCGAGCCGGGGCAGACCACGCACGTGCGCCTGGCGCTGCCCGACGGTCTGCCGGCCACGGGGGGGCTGCTCGTGCCCGACACCTGCGCGCGCGCCGTCGTCGAGGTGCCCGTGGACGGGCGGGTGACGCTCGTGCTCTCCCTGGCGCCCGGGGCGAACGCGCCCGAACGCCTGGTGGCCGAGCACGAGGGCACGATGCGCCTGCCGGGGCACCTGCCCCCGCGCACCGTGCTCACGCGGGCGAGCCTGCACGAGCTCGGCGGCCGCCGCCTGGCCTCCTACGAGGGCTGGCTGCGCACCGACGTGCCTCCGCGGGTGATCGTGCGCGTGCCCGGCGACCGTCGGGCCGACCCCGACCACCGCGTGACCCTGGTGGCCGGGAAGACCGTGCGCCTGGATCTCGGCGGGTAGCCCGTCGGGCCGGGCCGGGCCGCGCCGGCGCGCCCCGGCCAGGTCCGGGCGCGTAGGCTGGCGGGGCATGGCGTCGGCCCTCCCCGAGCTCAGCGCGGTCGTGCCCACCTGGAACCGGGCCGGGCCCGTCGTCGGGGCGGTCCAGAGCGTGCTGGCCCAGGCGGGTGTGGCCGTCGAGGCCGTGGTGGTGGACGACGGCTCCACCGACGGCACCTTCGAGGCGCTCAGCCGCCGGTACGCCGACGAGCCCCGCGTGCGCCTCCTGCGGCAGGCCAACGGCGGCACCGCCCGCGCGCGCAACGCCGGGATCGAGGCTGCGCGGGCCCCGTACATCGGCCTGCTCGACAGCGACGATCGTTGGGAGCCGGGCTTCGCGGCGGCGCACCTGGAGGCGCTGGGGGGGGCGCCCTCGGCCGCGCTCTCCCTGTGCGACGCGGCCTACGTCGCGCCCGACGGGCGCCGGCTCAAGGGCTACGCCGAGCGCGTGCACGGCCGCCCGCCGCTCTCGCTGCCCGACCTGGTCGTCGGCGGCTGGGCCCTGCCCTCGACGATGGTCTTCCGCGCGGAGGTGCTGCGGGCGCTGCGCTTCGACCCGGCCTGGGGCATCGAGGACACCGAGCTGCTGTTCCGGTTCTTCGCCGCGGGCCACCGGGCGGTGTGGACGCCCCGGGTCCTGGCGCGCTACGCGGCCGGCGACCCTTCCGAGGGGGCGGCGCGCAAGATGGCCTCCGACGTCGGAGCCAAGACCGAGCAGCTGCGGCTCATGGAGGCCTACGCCGCCCACGCGCCCGACCCGCGCGCGCACGCGGTCCGGCTGGCGCGGCGCCGCACGCTGCTGCTGGCCCGCGCCGGGCGGTATGGTGAGGCGGGCCCGCACGCGCGCGCGTGGTGGCGCCTGGACCGCCTGCAGCTCCGCGCCCCGTGGATCCTGCTGCGCAGCCGCTTCGCGCGCCGCTGAGCCCTCATGCCTCCGTCCCCCCCGCGCGTGTCCGTGGTGCTGCCCACCTTCGACCGGGAGCGGCTGCTGCCGCGGGCGGTGGACAGCGTGCTGGCCCAGACCCTGCGGGACTTCGAGCTGTTGGTGGTGGACGACGGCTCGAGGGACGGCACGCCGGCCCTGCTCTCCGCCCGCTACGGGCACGACCCCCGGGTCGTCGTGCTGCGCAAGGAGAACGGCGGCACGGCCAGCGCGCGCAACCACGGGCTCGAGCGCGCCCGCGGGGCCCTGGTGGCGTTCCTGGACAGCGACGACGCCTGGCTCCCCCGCTGCCTGGAGAGCCAGGCCGCCGCCCTTCAGGCCCACCCCGAGGCCGGGCTCGTCGTGGCCGACGCGCGCTACGAGGGCCCCTGGGAGCGCAGCGGGCCGACGGTGTTCACCTCCGGCGACTGGAAGCCGCCGACGAGCCTGCCGGCCATGTTCGAGGGCGGCTGGGCCATCCCCAGCGCCTGCTGCTTCCGCCGGGAGCGCCTGGCGG
>CAZPOZ010000040.1:0-11496 GCA_964588235.1 uncultured Planctomycetales bacterium | reverse complement strand
GGTGAGCCTGGGGGGCCGCGACGCGCTGGACGCGCCGGCGGCCACCCCCGAGGCCCTCGCCTTCCCCTGCGCGACGCTTCAGGCGGGCTGGAACGCGCTGCGCGTGCGGCTCGTCCCCGCGGGCGCGCCGCGCCTGGACGCCCTGCTGTCCGGCGGCCAGGTGGCCGCGCCGCTCGGCGGCAAGGCCCTGCGGCACGGCGGCTGACGGGCGGGCGGGACGCGGCCGGCGGGAGGAGGTGCGCGGTGCGTCGCGACGGTGCCGCCTGGGTCTTCTCCCCCACCGACCTGGTCACGTTCTTCGGCTCGCCCTGGGCCGCCTGGCACGAGCGGCTGCTGGCGCAGAGGCCCGGAGCCGCCGATCCCGACCCCGTGGAGCCCGGCAGCGCAACGCTCGCCGCGCGGGGGGCGGCGCACGAGCAGGCCGTGCTGCGGCGCTTCGAGGGCCGCCTGGGCCCCGCGGTGCGCATCGCCCCCGGTCCCGGCGCCGCCGCGGCCACGGCCGCGGCGATGGCGCGCGGGGCGCCCCTGATCGCCCAGGCCGCCCTGGCGCACGGCGCGTGGGCCGGCTACGCCGACCTCGTCGTGAGCGACGCCGACGGCCTGACGGTCTGGGACGCCAAGCTCGCCCGCTCGGTCCGCCCGCGCGACCTCGTGCAGCTGGGCGCGTACGCGCTGCTCGTGGAGCGCGGCACCGGCCGCCGGGTGCAGCGCCTGGGGGTGGCCCTGGGCGACGGCCGCGAGGCGTCG
Organism: uncultured Planctomycetales bacterium; assembly: GCA_964588235.1. Classification (GTDB taxonomy): domain Bacteria; phylum Planctomycetota; class PLA2; order PLA2; family JAEUHO01; genus CAZPOZ01. Next base: position 10,749 of record CAZPOZ010000040.1, on the reverse strand, counting down.
TTCCGCGCCGACGACGTGACCTTCCACACGCGCGCCGTCGAGCGGGCCTTCCTCGAGGCCCAGGCGGCCTTCGACCCCGGCGCGCCCCCCGAGCCCGAGCCCGGCGCCGACCACGGACGCTGGAGCGGCGCCGCGCAGCGCTGGTTCGAGCGCCGCGACCACCTGGCCCTGGTGGCGGGCGTCTCCCGGGCGCAGATCGCGCGGCTGACGCAGGCGGGCCTGGGCACGCTGACGGCGCTCGCCGGCGCCGCGGGCGCGACGGTGCCGGGGATCCGGCCCCCGACCTTCGAGGCGCTGCGCGAGCAGGCCGCGCTGCAGCTTCAGGCCCGCCGCAGCGGGACGCTCCCCTGGCGCGTCGTGCCCCCCACGCCGGAGGATCCGCGCCGGGGCCTGGCCCGGCTGCCGCCCCCCTCGCCGGGCGACGTCGTGCTCGACCTCGAAGGGAACCCGCTCGTGGAGGGCGGGCTCGAGTACCTGTTCGGGGCGGTGGCGCTCGAGCGGGGCAGCCCGCGCTACCGCGCCTGGTGGGCGCACGACCCCGACGCGGAGCGGCGCGCGCTCGAGGGCTTCCTCGCCTGGGTCGTGGCGCGACGCCGCCGGCACCCGGGCCTGCACGTCTACCACTACGCCGCCTACGAGGTGACCGCGCTCAAGCGGCTCGCAGGCCGCACGGGCGCCGGCGAGGAGGCCCTGGATGGCCTCCTGCGGGGCTCGGTGTTCGTGGATCTCTACCCCGTCGTGCACCAGGGCCTGCGCATCGGCGCGCCGTCCTACTCGATCAAGCAGGTCGAGCGGCTCTGGCGCGGGGCCCGCGAGGAGGCCGTGGCCAGCGGGCTCTCCTCGATCGAGGCCTACGAGCGCTGGGAGCAGAGCGGGGAGCCCGCCGACCCCGCGCGCTCGCCGCTGCTCGAGAGCCTCCGGGCCTACAACGAGGCCGACTGCCGCAGCACCTGGGACCTGGTCGCCTGGCTGCGGGAACGGCAGGCCGAGGCGGGCATCGCCCACGTGCCCCCGCCCTCCACCGAGCCGGCGGAGGGCGCCCCCCCGTCGCCGCTCTCGGAGGAGAACGCGCGGCGGCAGGCGTTGGCCGCGACGCTGCTGGCGGAGATCCCCGCCGACCCCGTGGAGCGCGCGCGGGAGGCGGCGCGCTGGGAGGTCCAGGAGCTGCTCGCGCAGCTGCTCGAGTTCCACCGGCGCGAGGACAAGCCCGCCTGGTGGGCCCACTTCGAGCGCCTGAGCCTGTCGCCGGACGACCTGGTGGACGACCCCGACTCCATCGGCCGGCTGACGCGCAGCCGCCGGCCGGTGGAGGGCGTGCGCCGCAGCAAGGGCGTCTGGTACGCGTTCGAGGCCGAGCAGGAGACGCGCCTGAGCGCCGGCGACCGCGCGCTGCTGGTCTGCGGCGGCGCGTGGGCGGAGGTGGGCCTGGAGCGCCTGGACGACCGCGGCGAGGTGCTGCTCTCGATGGGCCCGGCGGCGCTCACGCGCCTGGGCGGCCAGCCGCCCCCCCACGGGGCGCTCGTGCCCGTGGGGCCGCTGCGCACGGAGGGGCTGCGGGCGGCGATCGAGCGCGTGGCGCTCGCCTGGCGCGCGGGGGAGGGCCTGCCGCCGCCGCTCCACACGCTCCTCCACCGGGAAGGGCCCCGTCTCCGGGCGGGCGCGACCCTGCCCGACGGGGGCGCGCTCAGCGACCCGGTGGGGGCCGCCGTGGCCACGGCGCGCGCGCTGGACGGCACGACGCTGTGCGTGCAGGGCCCGCCGGGGACGGGCAAGACCTACGTCGGCGCCCGCCTGATCGCGGCGCTGCTGGCCGACGGCCGGAACGTGGGGATCGCGGCGCACGCGCACAAGGCGATCCACCACCTGCTGGCGGCCGTGGCCGAGGCGGTGGGCCGCGGCTTCACGGCGCTCAAGGCCGGGGCCGGCGGCGACGAGGGCTTCGTGCAGCGCTGCAAGGGCCTGCGGGTGGTGGAGGGCAGCCGCGAGGCGGCGGAGGCCTACGCGGGCGGGCTCGTGGCGGGCACGGCCTGGCTGTTCGCGCAGCCGGCGCTGGCGGGGCGGCTGGACGCGCTGGTCGTGGACGAGGCCGGGCAGCTGTCGCTGGCCAACGTGGTGGCGATGGCGGGCAGCGCGCGCAACCTGGTGCTGCTGGGCGACCCCATGCAGCTGGCGCAGCCCACCCAGGGCACGCACCCGGGGGGCAGCGGCGCCTCGGCGCTCGTGCATCTGCTCGGCGGGCACGCCACGATCCCCCCCGGGCGCGGGCTGTTCCTGGCGACCACGCGCAGGCTGCACCCCGAGGTCTGCCGCGTGGTCTCGGGGCTGGCCTACGAGGACCGGCTCGTCCCCCATCGCTCGACGGCGGGGCGCGTGGTGCGGCTGCCGCGGCGCCTCCCGGCGCGGGCCCGGGTGCGGGTGGAGGCGGGCGTGGTCTTCGTGCCGGTCGAGCACGACGGCGGGCCGGAGTCGAGCCCCGAGGAGGTGGAGGAGGTCGCACGCCTCCTCGAGGAGCTCCAGGGCCGGGCGTTGACCGACGAAGGGGGTGCGCCGGCCGGGACCTTGGGCCCCGAGGACGTGCTCGTGGTGGCCCCGTACAACCTGCAGGTGAAGGCGCTGCAGCGCGCGCTCGGGGCCCGGGTGCGGGTGGGCACGGTGGACCGTTTCCAGGGGCAGGAGGCGGCCGTGGTGATCCTGTCCCTGACGGCCTCGGCCGCGGACGCGGGCCCGCGGGGGCTCGAGTTCGTGCTCGACCGCAACCGGCTCAACGTGGCCCTCTCCCGGGCCCGCTCGCTGGCGGTGGTGGTGGGCGACCCGCGCTTGGCGCGGGCGCCCTGCCGGAGCGTGGCGGCGCTCCTGCAGGTGAACCTGGCGGCGCGGCTGATGAGCCCACCCTCCTGATCGAGCGGCGCCGGCACCGGGGGTACGCTGGGGCGGATGCCCGCGCGCTCCCGCCTGCCGCTGCTGCCGACGCTGGCGCTGCTGGCCGCGGGCCTGGGGGCGGCGCTGCTGTGGGCCGGCGACGACGCGGCGGCGCTGCTCGGCTTCGAGCGCGGCCCGGGGGCAGGCGACGTCGGCCGCGACACCTTCGACGGTCGCGCCCCCGACGGGCCCGGACCGCACGCGGGCCCGCGCCTCACGGGCAGCGCCCCCGCCACCCCCGGGCTCACCCGCGGCCCGGTCGTCGTGACCGTCGTGGACGAGGGCGCGGGGCCCGTCGCCGGCGTGCGGGTGCTCGTGCGCCCGCGCGTCGATCCGCCGGCCGGCGAACCGCCGGCCGTGCCCGGGCTCGTGCTGCGCACGACGGACGGTTCCGGGCGGGCTTCCTTCGACGACCTGCCCTACGACGGCTCCTTCGAGGCCCTGGCCCTCGCGCGCGCGGCGCTCCCCCCGCTCGCCGAGGGAGCCCCGCTCGGGCCGGCGGTCGCCATCCGGGGGACGGGGCAGGCGCTCTTCCGCGCGCTCACCCCCCCCGGGGACGCCGAAGAGGCCACGATCACGATCGTCGAGCGCCCCGGGGACGGCTCGGAGGCGCGGCCGGTGCCCCTGCTGACGGACCTGCCCACCTTGGGGCACTTGTTCCGCAAGCAGGCGCCGGCCCCGGCCGACCCCACGGCCGACGGCAGCGCGCTGGAGCAGGTGCGGGCCACGATCCGCGGCCCCGAGGCGACCCTGGTGGTCCCGCGGGGCCTGCCGTTCCGCCTCGAGGTGCGGCTGGCGGGCGACGGTCGGGCGCTCCCCGGCACGCGCTGGCAGGCGGCTCCGCGCCTGGAGTGGGCGGAGGACGCCTTCCACAGCCCGCGCGTGGCGGTGAAGCCCGGCACGGAGGCCGCCGTCCACGTGCGCGTCGAGCCCGTCCCGGGCACGGTCGCGCGCGTCGACGCCGGCTGGAGCACCTGGATCCACCCGGCGGCCGAGCGTCTCGAGGCCCTCTACCCGCTCCGGCCGGCGCTGGACCTGGTGCTCGTCTTCCCCGACGAGGTCCTGCCCTTCCGCGAGAGCGACTTCGAGGGCCGGATCGAGGTCGCGGGGCTCGGGCTCGAGGCGCCCGAGCTGGCCTTCGTGGGCCACGGGCGGCTGCGCGCCCGCGGCGGCTCGCACTGCGTGACCGAACGGGTGCGGGTCACGGGCACGCTCGCCGGCCGCTGGAGCGTGCGCGGGGAGGCGCTCGTGGGCCCGGACCCGCGCGCGACGGTGCTGGTCGCCCTGGAGGTGCAGGCCCTGCCCCCGGCCCCGGCGCCGACCGAGGAGCCGCAGCCGGGCAAGCCGCTCGAGCTCCGCTTCGAGCTTGCCGAGCTCACCGTCGTGAACCGGGGGAACGCCGTGCGGATCCTGCTGGGCCCCAACGTCGCGGGGGCCGGAAGCGACGGGAAGCTCGTGATCCTGGAGGAGGGCGCCGCGGCCGCAGCCCCGGCGCCGCCCCCGGGCGCCCTCGTGGTGCGGGCGCTGGCCCCGGACGGGGCCCCCGTCCCGGGCGCCGTGGTCCGGGTGGGCGAGCGCACGCTGCGGGCCGACGCCACCGGCCGCGCGCGCTTCGAGGGGCTGGCCCCCGGCCCGTTCACGGCCGCCGTGCTGGGCGCAGGCGCCACGGGCAGCGCGTCCGGCACCGTCGCCCCGGGGCGCACGACCGAGCTCGAGCTGCGCCCGGGACGCGGCGGCACGCTGGACGTCGAGCTCGTGGACGCCGACGGGAACGCGATCCCCATGGGCAGCCTCCGCGTGGTGCAGCCCTCGGGCCTGCCCTGGCTGGACGTCGCGCGCGGCGTGCAGCGGCTGGATCCCTTCACCGACGCCCGCGGGCGCCGCACGCTCGAGGGCGTGGAGACGGGCAGGCTGACGGTGCGCGGCTCGTACGGCACGCGGACGGCGAGCGTCGAGGTGGAGCTGGCCGAGGGGCAGCGCGTCCCGGTGCGGCTCGTGCTGCCCGTGGAACGACCGTGAGCCCACGGGGCGGATCGTGCGCCGCCGGGCGTCGCACGATCAACGCAGGTAGAGGGCGTGCTCGAGGGTCAGCGTGCCCAGCACGTGGTCCACGACCACGCCGCCGCTGGGCCGCACGCCCACCTGGGGCACGACCAGGCCCGGCGTGCGCTGGCTGCGCTTGCCGTCGGCCAGCGTGAAGGCCCAGGCGCGCCAGGGGTCGGCCAGCGCGTTGTTCAGCAGGATCGAGACGCGCACGCCGTAGTAGACGGTGTAGAGCGTCGGCACGCTCTTGACCGGCCAGGAGCCCAGGTAGGCCGTCCACTCCTTGGCGACCTCGGCCTCCACCTCCGGCCAGACCAGCCGCGCGAGCAGCATCCCCGCGGGCGAGAGCGAACGGCTCTCGGCGATCCCGTCCACGTAGGAGAAGCGGTGGTCGCCCAGGTGCGTCCAGCCGAGGAACTCGTCCAGCCCGTACATCAGGCGCTGGGGCACGTCCACGCCCGCCGCGCGCGCCGCCTCCATCGCCTGCGCCCCCCAGGCGGTGACCGACAGGTCGGCCGCGGCCGCGCCGGGGCCGTAGCGCCAGCCCCCGCCGCGGGCCATCGAGCGCTCCAGCCACACGAGCCCGCGGGAGCAGGCCTCGCGCACCGGCTCGAGCCCGGTCGAGGCTGCGGCCTGGCCCAGGGCCATCACGGCGATCGAGCCTTCGTAGAGCGAGCCGTTGAAGCCGCCGTCGGCCCGCTGGGCCTTGCCCAGCCACGCGAGCGCGCTCCCCAGGTAGGGGTCGAAGAGCCCGTGCAGGTCCTGGTCGCGGAAGTCGAGCCAGGCCAGCGCCGCCAGCGCCGTGGTCGCCACGGCATGGCGCTTCTGGTTCGCGCCCGGGTCGGCCAGGCAGGTCGGCTCGTGCTTGAGCGCCTTGCAGCGGGCGTGGCAGCCGGCCTCGTGGAAGGAGCCGTCCTCGGCCTGGTGCAGCGCCAGCCAGGCGAGCGCGCCGTGGATGGCGTCGAGCAGCCCCACCGCCCCCCGTTGGCGCAGGCGCTCCAGCTGGTCCAGGCGGCGCTGCTCGGCGTCCTCGGGGCTGGCCACCGGTGGACGGGTGGGCTGCTTGTGGCGCCCACGGCGGTCGTCGAGCAGGTTGCGCATCAGGCGGTCGGAGACGGCCTCGCTCTTGGGATCGGGGTTCGCCAGCAGGATGCGCTGGAGGTGGCGCTCGAGCGCGTCCACGTCCTCCACGCTGCCGGCCAGGGCCATGACGGCCCGCGTGGCCTCGATGCGCCGCTGGAGCTCCTCGCGGGAGAGGCCGCGCGCCTCGGGCCCGGCCTTCACGCCCGAGAGCTGCTGCACGCCCTCGCGCGAGGCGATCTCGACCGTCAACGCGCTGAGGCGCGCGTCGAAGTCGGCCACGTCGGGGTACTCGGCCTTCTCCTTGCGCAGGGCCGCCAGCAGGGCCAGCGCCTCCTTCCAGCGCCCCTCGGCCATCAGCCGGCGCACCTCGGCCAGACGCACCTCCAGGCGCGAGAGCTGGCGCTTGAGCCGCGTCTCGGGGCTCACGTCAGGAGCCGCCAGGAGCGAGCGCCCCTCCGGCGTCGGGGCGGGTCCCGCAGGCGGGGCCGGCGCCGGCCGCTCCACAGGGTCCCCCCCGGAGGGCGTGGACCCGCCCCCGCCCACGACCGCCCAGGCGCCGCCGGCCAGGGCGGCGATCGTCAGCGCCAACAGCGCCGGAGAGCGGCCGATGCTCACGCCCAACGCCACGCCGGGAAGGCCCGCGGCGCGGGCCCGCTCAGGCGAACAGCCCCAGCTTCGCCTCGGGGGCGGCGTACTTGGGGAACAGCTGCTTGGAGGGGTGCAGCTTCATGTGGTCGAACAGCACCTCGCTGAAGACCGCGCGGAAGTCGGTGGTGACCGCCAGGTCGCGGTTCATGTACGACTTGGCCGGCTCCAGGCCGGCCCACTCGCCGTAGACCTTCCCGCCCTTCACGCCGCCGCCGACGACGAACATCGTCGAGCCGTGCCCGTGGTCGGTGCCGCGGTTGCCGTTCTCCTCGTTCGTGCGCCCGAACTCCGTCACGATCAGCAGGGTGACGTTCTTGCGGATGTCCTTCACGTCGTCGAAGAACGTCTCGACGGCGGTGGAGAGGCCCGCGAGCATGCGCCACATCGCGTCCGTCTCGGCCGGACCTCCCTCGTTGATGTGCGTGTCCCAGCCGCCGAGGTCGATCCCGACGGCCTGCACGCCGCGTCCCGACTTGAGCACGCGTGCGGTCTTCAGCAGCTGCTGCCCCAGCCGGCCCGCGGCGATCGGGTACTTCACCTCGCCCGCGGCCTTCGTGTTGAGGATCGACTCCAGGCGCCGCAGCACGTCGATCGTCGTGCGCCCGTTCTGGGTCAGCTCGTCCTCGTCGGGGCGCGTGCCCATCTCCTTGGGCCCCATCATCGAGGGCGGCGTCTTGTACACGTCGTCGAAGAGCGAGAGCACGTCCTGCCCGTCGTCGCCGCGGAAGGTCATGCGGTCGGGCACGGCCAGCACGGGGAAGCCGCCGCGCAGGCTGCGGGGCAGCCGTCCCTGCATCGCCAGCGCGCGCAGCTCGCCCTCGCCCTCGCCCTTCGTCGTGGCGGAGAGGTAGCGGTTGAGCCAGCCCTCGTGCACGCTCTTGTCGCCGGCCGTGCCGAAGTCCATGAAGTCCTGGCAGTCGAAGTGGCTGCGCGAGGGGTTCGGCGAGCCCACGTTCACGATCGGCGCCAGGAGGCCGGCGTCGTAGAGCTTCTTGAAGCCGGTCATCGCCGGGTGGAAGCCGAAGAGCTTGTCCACGGCCAGCGCCCCGCCCTGCTTGTCGGGCGTGGGGATCGCGATGGTCGGCCGCAGGTCGTAGTAGCGCCCGTCGCCGTGCGGCACGAAGGTGTTCAGCGCGTCCTGGCCCCCGCGCAGGAACACGACCACCAGCGCCGGGCTGACGCTGATCGTCGCGTCGCCCGGACCGGCCGCGGCGGTGCGGGCCAACGCGCCCGTCCCCAGGGCCGAGAGCCCGGCGGCCCCCAACGCGCCGGCGGCGGTGTGCACGAGGAAGTCACGGCGGCTGACGTCACGGCGGTCGGGCGTGTCGGGCATGGCGGTCTCCATTCGGTGCGGTCGGGGCGGGGGGAGGGTCTCGAGGAGGGAGGCGTCGGGGACGGGGTGCGGCCGCCGCCTACTGGCGCTGGAACTCGGGCGAGCCCAGCAGCAGCGTGGCCAGCACGTTGAACTCGCGCTGGCGCTCCTGGGGGCGCAGCGTGCGCTCGTTGCGGCGCACCTCGTTCACGCGCTTGCGCAGGGGGGCCAGGGTGAGCGTGCCCGGGGCGTGGCCGGCCAGCAGGCCGTCCACGAGCGCGAACTCCCAGACCTCGGGCTTCTGGCGCGACTCGCCCAGCAGCGGGCTCGCGTCGACCTTCACGCCGGGGATGCGCCCGGCGAGCAGGTCGGCGCCGAACTGCCAGCGCACGGCGAGCACGCCCGGGTCCATCCAGTCCACGGCGCGGTCGCTGTAGCCGGTGGGGTCCTCGCAGCGGTAGACCTCCTGGTACATGTCGGCCAGGCGCGCCAGCAGCGCGTCGGCGCGCTGCACGTCGGCGCCCGTCACCCGCAGGGCCGAGACCACGAACTCGAAGGGGGTCTTGGCCTTGGTCATCACGTTGGGCGCCGCGTGGAACTCGGGATGGGTGAGGATCGCGCGCACGACGGCGCGCAGGTCGCCCTTCGTCTTGCCCCAGGCGTCCACCGCGGCCTTCACGATCGCCTCGGGAGGCTGGTCGGCGACCAGGAAGCGCACGAGCTTCGTGCAGATGAACTGGCGCGTGTTCTTGTGCTGCGCCAGGTAGCGGACGGCCTCCTCGCCCTCGTCCACGCCCTCGCCCTTGATCGTCTTGCCCATCACCCGCTTGGGCCCCTTGGCGTGGAAGCCGTCGCGGAACACGAACGAGCCGCGGTCCGCGGGCGTGTTGCCGATCGACCAGCCGGTGAGCACGAGGGCGAGCTGGATCACGTCCTCCTGCTCGTAGCCGTTGTCCACCCCCACCGTGTGCAGCTCCATCAGCTCGCGGGCGTAGTTCTCGTTCAGGCCGTTCGTGCGCGCCTCGTCCTTGCCCCGCAGCACCTTGTCGGCGCGCGCCAACGGCGCCTGGCTCACGTGGTTGTCCAGGTAGTAGAGCATCGCGGGGTGCTTGGCCGTGGCCATGAGCAGCTCCTCGAACGAGCCCCACAGGTGACGGCGCAGCACGCCGTACTCCCACTCGGCCACGTAGTAGCGCACGTCGTCCTTGTTGACGTCCACGTTGAAGTGGTTGCGCCAGAACTCCAGCAGCACCTCCTCGAGCTGCCGCTGGCCGTACACGGCCCGCAGCAGCACCGAGGCCGGCACCTCGCGCGCGGCCATCTCCCGCAGGCGGTTGATCTCGGCCAGGCGCCGCTGCGCCTCGGCCATGCGGTCCTCGCCCGCCTGCGCCGGCCCCGCCGCGGGGATGCGCGACTCGAGCATCTTCCAGTACTCGGGGCCGCTGAGCTTGAGCGTCTCGAACCCCTTGAGCCGGTCCTCCACCTCCCGGTCGGGGATCTGCTCGGGGTTGAGCTGGCGCTCGACCCAGCCGTCGATGCCCAGCCGCTTGACCTCCTCGACGTCCGCCAGGCGCACGCCGAAGGTGGTCCGACGGAGCAGGTGGCGGATGCGCGCGGTGGCAACGTCGCTGCCGGTGGCCTCCTCCGCCCCCGCCCCCGGCGCGAACGCGGTGAGGGTCGCCAGCCCCAGGGCCAACGCGCGGACGAGCGTCTGCATGGGCATGCTCCCGAAGGGGACGCCGGCGGGGGCGGCCGACCCTGTGGAGCGGCCCGGCGCGGCCCCGCCGCGGTCCCCCGGGAGTATAGGGACAGGTCCGCCCCCGAATCGACCCCCCAAGGCGGCCCTTCGGTGGGAGGAGGACAGGTACCGGCCCGAGAGGCGCACGATCGGACCCATACAAGACCGTTCGGTCTGTTGTGTGCCTCAGGCTGGGCTTGGAGGCCCGCGGCCCGGCCCCGGGCCGCGGGCAGGCTGTCCCCGGACGCGCCCAGCGTGCGTGCGATTTGTCTCCATCCGGGGACGGGACGGGCCTCGGCAGACCGAGGACTGCCCGGGAGGCCAGAAAATGGCGGGTCTCCGTGGAGGCAGGCCTGGCACAGCGCGTGCTATGACACTTCCGTGACCTGTGACGGGCTGCCACCCGACGCAGGGCGCTCTTTCAAGCTCAGGTGCCGAGCCGGTGTCGTGTTGGTGCGCCTACCCTGCCCAACCCTCCCACCTGCCTGCCTCCCTTCATCCTGGCGCCCCCGCGCCGGCTCGGAACCTCTGGAGCGCCGTCGAGCGGACCTGCCGGTCCCTCGGCGGCGCTCCTCGTTTCGGGGGGGAGGGCCGGGGCCCGGGGCGCCGGCCCCTCGAGGGGGGGAACCGCCGGCCGCTGCTATCGTCCTGCGCTCGGCCGCCCGCCGGCGGCCCCGACCGGCGAGGTTCCCGCATGAACGCAGCGCGGCGTCTGAGAGAGCGGCTGGCCCAGCCGGGCCCCCTGCTCGTGGGCGGGGCGCACGACGCCCTCTCGGCCAAGCTGGTCGAGGAGGCGGGCTTCGACGCGATCTGGGCCTCCGGCTTCGAGATCTCGGCCAGCCATGGCGTGCCCGACGCCAACATCCTGACGATGTCGGACAACCTGGCGGCCGCGGCGCGCATGGCCCGGTCGGCGAGGATCCCGATCATCGCCGACTGCGACAACGGCTACGGCAACGCGATCAACGTGATCTACACCGTGCAGGAGTACGAGCGCGAGGGGATC
>CAZPOZ010000039.1:0-11521 GCA_964588235.1 uncultured Planctomycetales bacterium | reverse complement strand
CACGAGCCCGAGGAAGGGCCGCGAGCGCCCCCAGCCCAGCGCGTCGCACGTTCCCGCCTCGAACTTGCGCCTCGCAACACGAGCGCGCCGGTCGGCCCGGCCCCCACGCACGCGCCCGCCTTCGGGGCCCTGCGGGTAGGCTGCGGGCCGTGACGACCTTCCAGGCCGCCTACGGTGCCGAGCGGCTCTCGCTGAAGGTGCGAGCGGGGATCGACGTGATCCCGCGCGGGTCGCCGGCGCCGGAGGGTGCCGCCGACCCCCTCGCCGTGGTGGCGGCCGCCTTGGACCGGCCGCTGGAGGCCCCCCCGCTCGCGGAGGCGGCGCGCACGCGCGGCCACGTGGCCATCGTGGTGCCCGACCCGACCCGCCCGGCGGGCACGGCGCAGGTCCTGCTGCCGATCCTGGCGAGGCTGGCCCGGGCGGGGCTCACGCCGGCGCGCATCCGCGTGATCGTGGCCCGCGGCATCCATCCGGCGGCCCCCAGGTCGGAGGTGGAGCGCATCGTGGGCGCGGACGTGATGGCCGCGCTCCGCCCCGTGCAGTCGGCCCCCGAGCTGCCCGACTGGAACCTGGAGATCGTGAAGGACGAGGAGCTCGGCTCCGTGCGCGTCCACCGGGCCGTGGCCGAGGCGGGGCTGGTCGTGCTGACGGGGGCCGTCACGCCCCACCACCTGGCCGGCTTCGGGGGCGGCGCCAAGGCGCTCGTGCCCGGCGTGGCCGAGCGCGAGACGGTGCTGGCCGCGCACCGGCTGACCCTGCGCACCGTGGTGGCCCCGGACGGGGCCCTGGTGCCGGCCACCGGCCGGATGGGACCCAACCCGTTCCGCGAGGCGCTGCTCCGGGTGGCGCGGGCGTTCGGGCGCTGCTGGCTGCTCAACGTCGTGCTGGACCGCGCCGGGCGCATCGCCGCGGCGGCGGCGGGCGAGGTGGGCGCGGCGCACGAGGCCGCCGCCCGGCTCCATGGAGAGGTCCATCCGGCGCCGGCCCCCGAGCCCGCCGACGCCGTGCTGGTGGGCGCGGCCCCGCCGCGGGCCGACGACCTCGTCCAGGCGCACAAGGCGCTGCTCGCGGCCCTGCCCTGGGCCAAGCCGGGCGCGCCCATCGTCTGGCTGGCGCGGGCCGGCAACGGCCCCGGCCACCCCGAGCTCCTGCCGTGGTTCGAGAGCGGACGGCTCGAGCGGCACCTGGCGGCGCTGCGCGAGCGCTTTCATCCGTACGGGCTCACGGCCTACTCGATCCGGCGGGCGGCGCGGGACCACCCGATCCACGTCGTCAGCGAGGTCCCGGCCGACGTCACGCGCGGGATGGGCCTCCTGCCCTACGCCGGGGCGCAGCAGGCGCTGGACGCCGCGCTCGCCTCCTCGGGCGCGCGCACCCTGGCCGTGCTGCCCGAGGGGTAGCCCCGTCCGGCGCACGGCCCCCGGGGCCCGCGCGCGCGGGCGCCAGCGGGAGAGCGGGGCTGGACGGGGCCCCGCCGTGGACGCATCCTCCAGGGATGCAGGTGTCGCGCGAGTTCCACTTCGAAGCCTCGCATCAGCTGCCCAACCACCCGGGCCGTTGCCGCAGGCTGCACGGCCACGGCTACCGCCTGCGCGTGACCTGCGAGGCGCCCATCGACACCGCCAGCGGCCTGTCGATCGACTTCGGCGACCTCAAGCGCCTGGTCGGCGAGCGCGTGCTCGCGGCCCTGGACCACACGCACCTGAACGACCTGCTGGCCCTGCCCAGCGCCGAGAACCTGGCGGTGTGGATCTGGGAGCGCTTGGCCCCCACCGGGCTGCCCCTGGCCGAGGTCGTGCTCTGGGAGTCGCCCGGCTGCTTCGTGACCTACCGCGGCGAGGGCGCGGACCGGGCGCGTCCCTGAGGCCGGCGCGATGCGCCGCGACCGCCGCCTGAGCGACATCCTGGAGGCGGGGGCCCGTGTGCTGGCCGAGCGTGGGGTCCACGGGGCCACGATGCGCGCCGTGGCCCGCGAGGCGCGCACGAGCGTGGCCAACCTCTACCACTACGTCGGCAGCCGGGAGGAGCTGGTCTACCGCGTCCAGCTGCGCCTGCTGGAGGTGGCCGTGGCCTCGGCCCAGGCCACGGCCGGGGCCCGGGGTGCGCGGGAGCGGCTGCGGGCGCTCGTGGCCGACCACATCCGGCGCGTGCTGGCCCGGCCGGCGGAGGCCGACGCCCTGCGCGGCGTCCCCGGGGCGCTCAGGGGCGACCGGGCCCGGCGCGTCGAGGAGGCCCGTCGCCGCTACCTCGCGCTGGCGCGCGCGGCGCTGGAGGGCGCCCTGGGCCGGGGCCTGCCGGCCGGCCGGACCGGCGACCTGTGGGTGGCGCTGCTGCTGGCGATGGCCGAGCGCGCGGCGCTCGAGTCGCTGCGGGGCCGGGCGGCCGCCGACCCCGACCGGCTGGCCTCCCCCATCCTGGGCCTCGTGCTGGGCGCGCGCGCGCCCGGAGGCCGAGGCCGGTGAGCGCGCGCCGGCTCAGCTTCGCGGTGGTCTGCACGCTGGGCCTGGCCGGCTGCGGCGACGACGGCGGGCCCCGCGGGACGGCCGAAGGCCCGCGCGCGGCGCCGCCCCCCGCCCCCCGCGAGCCCTACGACGAGCACGGCGGCCTGCGGGAGGCCGGGCGGGGCACCCCTCCCGGGCCCCGGCCCGACCTGTTGCTCGTGCTGCTCGAGCAGGGACACGCCGCCTGGACGGGCGGGCCGGGCCCCGCCCCCGAGCCGCCGACCGGGTGGAGCGCCGCCGTGGAGGGCGCCGGACGGTTCGCCAACGCGGCCACCGCCGCGCTCCACACGCTCCCGGCGCTGGCCTCCGTGCTGACCGCCCGGCTGCCCTCCGAGCACGGCCTGCCGGCCGACGGCAGCGCGGGGATCGGGCTGCGGGCCCTGCCGACGGCGGCCGAGATCCTCGGGCGGAGCGCGGGGTACCGCACGCGCGCGCTGATCGTCGGGGCGGCGTTGCCCGCGGGCCCGGGCAGCGCGCTCGAGGGGTTCGGCGAGGTGCGCACGGTTGCGAGCGTGGCCGAAGCGGCCGGGCTGCTCGAGTCCGAGGACGGCCCGGGGCCGCGCTTCGCGCTCGTGCTGATCCGCGCGGACGGGGGCGGCGTCCCGTCGGTGGGCCCGCTGGCTGCGCTGGCGGCGGACCGACGGCCCGGGACGGAGCGCTGGAGCGTGTGGGCCGCGTTGCGGGGCGGGGCCGGCTCGCCCGTCCCGGAGCCGGAGGCCCTGAGGCTGGAGGAGCGCTGGCTGCGGGTGCCCTTGGCCCTGCGGCTCGGCACCGGGGCGGGCGCGCAGGAGCGGCCCCAGCCGGGCTCCGTGGGCCTCGTGGATCTGCTGCCGACGCTGCTCGAGGCCTTGGGCCTGCCGCCGTTGGCCGCGGGGGAAGGGCGCCCGCTGCCGGGCGCGGGCGCGGCCCGCGCGTCGGGGCATCCCACGCGCGCGCAGGCGCTGCTCTCGCCCGGGACCACGCGAGGACGGGCCGACGCGCTGCTCGAGAGCGTGCGCAGCGACCGTTGGAAAGTCCGCCTGACCCTGGACCGCCGGGCGGGCACCGTGGTCGAGTCGCTCTTCGACCTGGCCGCCGACCCGCTCGAGGCCCTCGACCTCGCCGACGCGCGAGGCTGGGCGGTGGGACCAGCGTTCGACGAGCCCACCTGCCGGGCGATCGAGGCGATGCGCGACCGCGTGGCCGCGGCGCTCGAGGGCGCGGCGCTGCTGCAGGAGCACGCCTACGAAGCCGGTACGGGTCGCATCGAGGTGCAGCGGCCGCCCTCGGCCTGCGCCCCGGCGCCCGGTCGCTGAGCACGCTCGGAGGCCGGTCGTGTCCCACGGCGTTGCCCTCGGAAGGCTGGACGGAGGCACACCGGGGCGCTGGATGGCAGCTTCGCCTTGCGCCCCGCAAGCGGGGCGCCGTGGAAGGCCCGCAGCGGCGAGGCGGACCCCGCCGCCGCTTGCGGCGGCGCTGGCACGCGCCGGCCTCCGCAACGAGCCGATGCGGGCCTGAGCGCCCTCGAGCCCAGCGCGCCGCCCGCCCGGAGCGGGAGGGAACGAGCCCACTCGTGGAGGCCGGTTCCGCGGGGCCCCCGCACCCGGCGCGGGTAGGGTGGGCGGACCGGAGGTGCCGTGCGCGCCGCGCGCCTGACCGTCCTCTTCGCGCTCCTGGTGGCGCTGCAGCTGCCGGCCGGCTGCGGCGACCCGCCTGCGAGCGCCCCCGCCGACCCCGGCGCCGAGCCCTATGGCCTGGACGGCGCGCCGCGCGTCCCGATCCCCGCGCCCGCAGGCCGCCGCCGCCCCAACTTGGTGCTGGTCGTGCTCGACACCCTGCGGGCCGACGCGCTGGACCTCGGCGGCCCGCGGGGCGTGATGCCCCGGCTGCGGGCACGCGCGGCCCGCGGCGTGGGCTTCTCGGAGGCCAGCGCGCCCGCGCCCTGGACCCAGCCCAGCCTCTCCTCGCTGATGACGGGCGTGCTGCCCAGCCGCCACGGCGTGAGCGGCGAGGACCTGATGGCCCTGGCGCTGAACCCGCTGGCCACCTGGGCCGAGATCCTGCGCCACGCCCTGGGCTACGCGACCGTGGCCTGGGTGGGCGGCCCCTGGTCGAACGCGCGCGGTCAGCTGCTCGAGGGCTTCGAGCAGGCCGTGCCCAAGGTGATGCTGCAAGGCGTGGGGCCGCTGATCGACCGGTTCGCCGCCAGCCGCGACCCCAGCCGGCCCTTCTTCCTGTTCCTGCACTCCTTCGAGGTCCACGACCCGTACGGCGAGGCGAACCACCCGTTCCCCCCCCTGCCCCCCGTGCTCGACCCGGCGCTGGACCCCGTCGCGCCGCTGCGCTCGAGCCTGGACGACGCCGAGCTGGCCCGGCGCTCGATCCTGGACCGCGTCTTCCACGCCTACCTCTGGCGCTCGCCCGCGTACGCCCCCCTGCAGGACCGCGTGATCCGCTACCAGTGGTCGGGGCTGGCCGAGGCGCCCCGCCCCGACCTGGTGGCCGAGCTGCGCGCGGCCTACGACGCGGGCGCGCGCTGGGTGGACGGGCTGCTGGAGGCGGCCCTGGAGCGGCTGGCCGGGCACGGCCTGCTCGGCGAGGACACGCTGCTGATCGTCACCTCCGACCACGGCGAGGCCTTCGGCGAGCACGGGCAGCTGCTGCACGGCCGCCAGCTCTACGACGAGCTCCTGCGCGTGCCCCTGGTGCTGGCAGGCCCCCCGCCCTTCGCCGGGGGCCGCGTGCTCGACGACGGCGTGAGCCTCCTGGACCTGCTGCCCACCTGCCTGGATTGGCTGGGCGCGCCGGTGCCGTCCTCGCTGGACGGGCGTTCGTTCCTCGGCCGCCTCTCCGGCGCGTCGTCTGCGCTCGGGCCGGCGCTGGCGGAGGAGGTGCGCACGCGGCGGCGCACCGGCGGGGCGCCTCCCGCGCGGCTGCTCAGCGTGCGCACGCCGGCCTGGAAAGCCCTCTGGACGCAGGACACCGAGACCGGTCAGGTGCGCGAGGAGGCCTACGACCTGCGCGCCGATCCGGCGGAGACCCGCGACCTGGCGGCCCCCCACGGGAGGCTGCCCCCCCAGGAGCTGCCTCCGGAGCTGCGTGCCGCCGTCGAGCGGGCGCGGGACCGGTTCTGGGACCCGCGGGTCCTCCCCGCGCCGGCTGGCCCCTCCGGGCCGAGGCCCTCGCCCCTGCCCGCCGCGCCGCGTTGAGGCCCTTCCCCGGCGCTGCGGATCAGCGGGCGTCCTCGGGCGACGGATCCTGGCCTTCTCCCGGCGGCGAGGCGGGGCTTGGAGGTCGCGGCGCGATCATGACCACCGACTCCCGCACGGCGACCCGGTAGCCGAGGCTCTCGAGCATCGCCACGACGACCGGCACGGGCAGCGTGGCGTCAGGCTCCACCTCGAGCGGGTGTGCCCGCACCTCGTCCAGCACGCTCAGGGAGGGGGCCCGCACGTAGAACTGCTCCGACAACGCTTCGAGGAGCACGGCGCCGGTCACGCGGCCGCGCGCGTCGCGGCCCAGCCGCACCTGCCGCTCCTGCCAGGGGCGCTCGTCGCCCCGGGGCGGGAGGAAGGCCTCCCCACCCCGGACCACCCCGATCCGCGGCACCTCGACGGCCGGCGCGTCGGCCGGGGGCTGCGCCCCCGACGGGCGCGGCTCCGGGGGGAGGCCGGACGAGGTCTCTTCGGGAGTGGGTCCCGACGCTCCGAACACCACCCACGCCCCGCCCGCAGCGGCCAAGGCCAGGACGAGCAGGGGCAGGGCGGGCAGGCGCAAACTTCAACCGGCAGGCACGGTGCAAGGGAGGGGGACCACTCCCCCAGGATAGACCGCGGTAGGGGTCGAGCGCGCACCCGGCAGCCGGCGGCGCTCCCAGGTGCGGGCGTGGGGCACCGCGGAACGCGCCGCATAGCCGCTCCGGAACGGGAAGGGGCCGGCCCCTCGCTCGAGGAGCCGGCCCCTGACAAGCCGTCCGGCGCGCACCGCAGGCGCGCGCTGGACGAAGCGCGCTCAGCGACCCGAGGAGAGCACGTTGTAGCGCTTGGGCGTCGCACCCACCGTGCGCGTCGTGATCGTGTTCGACGACGGGTTGAAGGCGACCTCAGCGATCGTCTTGGTGTTCTCGTTGCCCGAGCCGAAGGCGTAGAAGAGCTTGTTGCCCGTCGAGTCGATGGCCATCGACTCACCGACGCGCCCGCTGCCCGCGAGGATGAACTGCACGGGCGTCGAAGACAACACACCGGTCGAGGTGTTGAAGGCGATCTTCTGCAGGTAGACCGTCGTCTCGGTGGTGTACGAGCGGTTGCCCGGACCCGCCGTGTCGTAGACGAAGGCCAAGGCCTTGCCATCGGGGGTGGTCTCGATCCAGTGGATGCCCCGGTTCACGGCGCCGTCCACGGTGCCCAGCGAGGCCAGCGTGATGCGCTGGATCGGTCCACCGATGTCGGGCAGGAAGCCCTCCACCTGGTTGCCGTAGGCGCCGTAGTCGCCCCAGTACGAGGCGTTCGTCGAGCCGCCGTGGAAGGAGGAGGTCGTGCTGTTGTCGATCGTGGGGCCGTTCGCCTGGTACTGCGAGGTCCAGTAGACCGTGCCCGCCGTCTTCGCCATCACCGCCTCGCCGAACCCCGCCGAGCCGCCCGGCGCGTAGTAGCGGTAGTCCATGGCGTAGTAGTTGTAGTAGTAGTACACCGGCAGGAAGCCGCGGCGGGTGTGCTGGTTACCCACCACGAACCCGTTGCCCTCCGGCGGTTCGCTACCCACCACCGCACCGCTCAGGCTACGGATGTTGATCCCGACCAGGCCGCACGAGCGCTGGATCGAGCCGCTGATCGCCTGCAGGTGGACGCAGTAGAAGTAGTCGCCGGTCTTCGAGATGAAGCCACCACCCGGCCGGATTCGGCCGTGCGTCTGGGAGGTCGTGCCACCCGGAGGCGTCGGGTTGTACGGGCTCCCCGTGGTGAAGTTCGCCGTGTTGATGCCCAGGTCGTTGCCACCGTCGGCGGTGGCGAAGATCGAGCGCACGACGTCGGTGCTGAAGTTGTAGGAGTAGAACGTGCCGGTGAAGCGCACGCTGTTCTCGTACGTGGTGCTGACCGTGTTGTTCTGGGCGTTGCGGCCACCCCAGAAGATCAGGCCGGCGTTGTCCTTCGTGAAGATCAGAGCGCCGAAGCGCCACAGGTGCGTCCCCGCGCCACCGAAGCGCACCGTCGTGCCGGAATCGTTCCCGGTCACGAAGTGCTCCGTCGCACTGTTCCAAGCGTTCGTGGTCGAGAAGGCGATCACGTCCTGGCGGTAGTTGTACCAGTTCGACGAGCTCGTCAGGGAGATGCTGGCCGTGCTCCGGTTCACGCACACGGCGACCTTCGTCGCGTCGTGCGAGATCTCGAAGCCCGTCGTCGGACCGTTGTAGCGCGCCCACTGCATGTAGGCGCCGGGCCCACGGCCCAGTGTGTAGCCACGCGCCGCGCCCTGAGGCGAGTGCCGTCGGACCGTGCTGATGCGGCGCACGCCCGCCCCGCCCACGTCCACCCAGACGTGGTGGTTCATGTTGTTCGTGTGCGAGGTGCTCCCGGTCTCGATCCCCGCGAGCAACGCGCAGGTCGAGCCGTCCCCGCTCACGCGGAACGGGATGGGCGCAATGCCGTTCTCGACCATGTTCCACCCGTCGTAGGTGTACATCTCCGTGTTCGGGTAGGTGATCGTGCCGAACGTGGTGGGGTTGAAGCCGAGCAGCGTGCTCGTCACCGTCATCGGGTTCTCGAACTTCTGGAACGGCGTCTGCATCATCGTGAGCGTGGACCCGGTGGTGTTCGCCCACTCCGCGTCCGCCACCGCCGTCGTGAGCAGGGCACCCGAGGCGGAACCGCCGGTGATCGTGTAGCGGTAGATCAGGTGCTGCCGATACGCCGAGTAGGTCGACGTGTCGTTCCCACACAGGTAGTAGAGGTGGTTGTTCGTAAGCGCCAGGCTGGCGGCGTACTGGTAGATGCCACCCGTCGTGGAGCCACCGCTCGAACCCGTGTTCAGGATGAAGTAGGTGGCGCCCCCGAACGGGGTCTCGCCCGTGAGCGAGAACAACACGATCTTCGTGCTTGACGCGCTCTCGGTCAGCGCGCTGTGGCCCGTGGACGTGTTCGTCTTGAGCTTGCAGGCGCCGAAGCGCCCGTCGGGGCTGACGGCCATCTGGATCGTCTGCAGGATGCTGTTCTTGCTCGCACCCCAGGAATCGACCGTGCCGTCACCGAAGCCCGAGTAGCCACCCGAGGTGCTGAAGGCCACCGGGACGCTGATCGAGGAGTTGCTGCGGATGATGAAGATGCCGAACTTGCCCGAGCCCTGGAAGCCGTACATCTTGCCGCCGTCGTTGAACACACCCGAGCCCGGGTTGTGCGTGACGCTGGGCGCCCGGGGCAGCTCGATGCAGGTGGAGGAGGCATTGGCCGCCTGCGGGTTGGCGCCGCTCTGCCAGGTGGGGTTCGAGTAGGTGTAGGACTTGTTCGGGTCGCCGTGCTGCAGCTGTCGGGCGCCGTTGGGATTGAGGCCGTGCACGTCGTCCCGGTAGGTCGTCGGGTTGATCGTGATGCGCATCAGGTCGATCCCGGCCAGCAGCGTGTCGATCGTGGTGATCGTGGTCGTGGCGGGGATCGTGCCGGCCAGATCCTGGGCGTTGACCAGGTTCGTGATCGTCGCGCCCGAGCTGAACGGGAGCAGCTTACGCACCGTGACCTGGTAGTCGTTGAAGGTGGCGTCCATGTTGGTCGCCGTGGTGCTGGTCGTGGACTCGGTGATGATCACCTTGTCGGGGCCGATCGAGTAGGCCGCGTTGCCCGAGATCGTGTGCGCCGTGGGCAGCTGCTGGTCGGTGCAGGTGAAGGAGATGTTCGTCCGGCCCCGGCCCACGAGCAGGTTGCTGTTGGGAACGGTGATGATGCCCGTCCAGGTCGTGAAGGTGACGCCCGTGGGCGGGACCGGCGCGCCGACGCTGTCGGCGTCCCAGTTGATGGTCCAGTCGTAGCCCGTGCCGTACTCGAAGGCCGGGGGAGAGCCCGTGCCGTTGATGTTCGTGACCTGGCTGAAGTGGGGAGCGTCGGTGAGGCCGTCCTTCGGGACGCCACCCTGGCTGATCATCGAGAGGCCCGCCGTCCCGCCGTCCGGGTTGTAGGCGACGCCCACCTCGAGCTCGGGCAGCGTGCTCCAAGGGCTGGCGCCCAGCAGCGCCGTGCCGCCTTCCACCGTCCACGTGGCCGGCTTGAAGGAGAAGGCCGGGTTGCCGGCCAGCGGCGGCTCGCTGTTGGCGAACGGCACCGTGTAGCTGTGCCACGCGTGCTGGCCGTAGGCCGTGGCGAAGTTCGTGCTGTAGACGTGCACGTGGAAGGTGAAGGTGCCCTGGTAGCGCGGGATGCCACCGAGGGTGCCGGTGTCCTCACGCAGGTAAAGCCCGCGCGGCGTGATGCCGGTGAACGGCCCCGCACCGCCGGTGTAGTCGGCCGCCGTGCACTTGTTGCTCGCCTCGCCCGTGAGAGCCACCGTGAACGGAGCGCCGCTGCTCGTGATCGTCGGCGCGCTGCCCGCCACGAAGGTGACGCTCGTGGCCGTCTCGCGCGTCAGCTCGAAGCTGAACGGGGGCACGCCGTCCACGATCTGGATCGTCTGCGCGTACGCCGTACCGCACTTCCCAGCCGGCAGCGTGGTCGTCGCCACCACGATCGGCGGGGTGTCGATCTTCCACTGGAACTTGCGGCGACCGGTCTGCCCCTGGGAGTCGGTCACCTTGAGGGTGAAGCGGAAGGGGTTGCCGTTGGGTCCCACGGCCTGCGGGGTGCCGTTGAAGCTCGTGCTGAAGGCGGGGATGCTCACGCCCGTGGGGAGCAGGCCGTCGTTCGGGTCGGCCGGATCGTCCTCGAGCTCGAACGAGTAGGGGCCGACGCCGCCCGTGCAGGTGAAGTTGAACACGGCGAACTGGTTGAGCACCGTCGTGTGCAGCGCGTCCACGTCGGGATAGATGAAGGGCGTGTTCGGCGGGTTGTACTCAGCCACCGGGATGATCGCCGGGTCGCAGAGCACGATCGCGACCGGGCCGACGCCGATGGTCCAAGTGAAGGTCTGCTGGGTCGTCGCGAAGGGCTCGCAGCCCGTCGCGTCGATCTGGATCGTGAAGGTGAAGGTGCCCGCGACCAGGGCGATGCCCTGGATCGAGTGGGTCTCGTTGTCGAGGAACAGACCGGGGGGCAGCAGCCCCACGACGGTGGCCATCACGTAGGGGCCAGGGCAGGCCCCTTCGATCGGGATGACGTGGTTCACGGTCATGCCCGTGTTCGTCAGCGGCAGCGCCGAGCTGACGACGCGGATGTCGGTGGCGGCCCCGAGGCCGGTCGAGCCTCCGCCGCAACCCGCGGTGGCAACGGCAGCGGCGAGGACGAGCGTGAAGGAAGCGAGCGAGGGAAGGCGCATGAGGGCTCCTGCGTTCCTACCGAGCACGGAATCCTAGCGGACCCTCCCGACGGAGGGAAGGGCATGGTCGTTTCCGACCCGCCCTCCCCGGCGCGGGGAGCCCGGGCTCGCGTCGAACCCCACCGCGACACCCGGAACCTCCAGGCGCTGCGCGTAGGGCACGATGCGGGCCACCCGTCCGCAAGCAACGCCCATTCCCGACGCATCCCCAGGGGGCGGAAGCCCTAACCGACTGCAACGAAACCGTTTGTGGCGTCCAACGCCAGGGGCCGGCTGCGGGCGGCGTCCGGCGGGTTCGAGCAGTGTGCGCATTCGCACGTCCGCGCTCACGTTGCAGATGCAAGGCGAGCCCGCGTGCCCGAACAAAGACCGATCGGTCTGTCATCCACCCAAGAAGGCCAGCGCCGCTCGCTCCGCCCAGCCGAAGACGGGCCCCATGAACACGCCCATGCCCACCATGGCGAGCAGGCCCACCCACAGCACGGCCTGGGCCGCCCCCGGCACGCGCACCGGGATGTCGGCCAGCGCCGGCTCGGGGTCCTTGAAGTACATCTCGAGGATCCACAGCAGGTAGAAGTAGAGCGAGATCA
>CAZPOZ010000038.1:0-11761 GCA_964588235.1 uncultured Planctomycetales bacterium | reverse complement strand
AAGCGGCCTGAGCGCCCGGCTCCAGCGCGCCGCACGTGCCTCGCATCGACGAACTGGGTGGCGTGGGGCTGAGCGTCTCCCCACGCGAACGGAGGCGGCGACCGTCATCGGCCGCCGCCTCCAGCAGAGGTCGGACTCGTCAGGGGTAGAGGGGGAGGAGTCCCCCCCCCCCGGCTCAGCCGTGGTGCGCGGGGCCGTCCTTCTCGGGCAGCAGCTCGGTGCAGGTCGGGCAGGCCGTGCATTCGCTGCAGCGCGAGCACGCGCCGCAGTCGTAGGCCTCCTTGCTCTTCGTGTCCAGCACGAGGAAGCGCGCGGCGCTCTTCCAGCCGCAGGAGAGCCACGGAGCGCTCCAGCACGACACCCCGTCCCAGCGCCAGCCGTCGAGCTTGCACTCGGGCAGGCTCTGGCCCTTGCCCCAGGTGAAGTACAGGCCCGGACGGAACGACTCGCAGCGCAGCTTGGCGCACGCGCGGTGGGTCACGCCGTTCAGGGTCACCTTCAGGCCCAGCTCCCGACGGCCGAAGGCGCCGTCCTGGAACCAGGGGCCCTGGGCCGTCAGCTTGAGCACCACGTAGGCCACGCCGTCCTTCACCTTCACGTTGACCAGGCTCAGCACGTCGTTGGCGCCCACGGCCTCGGCGGCCAGGTGCGCGCGCCAGGTCAGGCTCAGGCGGTCGATCTCCTGGGTCCCGCAGCCGCACCCGCAGCCGTCGGTCAGGCTTGCCGACAGCTCGAGCTTGCGCGGGCAGGAGCCGACCCAGAAGGCCGTGCCCACCGTCACCTCGCGCAGGTCGCCTTCGCAGCAGGGCGTGGGCACGCAGGTCTTGCACCAGCCGAACGGCGCGCAGGCGCGCTCGCAGTCGTCCAGGCGCACGCGGTAGCAGTTGGGCGTGCTGGGCTTGTAGCCCTTGAGCGCCGGCTGGTGGGAGCCCACGTAGATCACGTAGTCACCGGCAGGCAGGCCCTCGAAGCAGACCCGGCCGTCGGCGCCCGTGAAGCCGCTCTTCAGGTAGCCGTCGTTGTCGCCGGCCACCGCCACGAAGACCTCGATCCAGGGCATCCACGCGTCGCGGCCCTCGTCGAAGGTCCCGTCGCACTCGCCCTTGGGCTCGCAGAACACCTTGGCGCACAGCTTCGTCTCGCCCGGCATGCACCAGCCGAAGTCGAAGTCGTAGCGGCAGCCCTGGCTCATGTCGCCGGTGAGCACGGCGTCGGTGGAGCGCTGCAGGCCCGCCACCGCCGGCTGCTCGGGCACGGTCACCTCGAAGGCGCCCAGCGGCAGGTTGTCGAAGCACCAGCGGCCGTCGTCGCCGGTGGTCGTGGTGCGCACCTCACCCGTCCGGGGGCCGGACGTGAAGGTCAGCTCGACCGTGGCGCCGACCACCGGGAGGTCGCCGTCGGCCACGACGTAGCGCCCGTCGCAGTCGCAGGGCGGCTCACGGAAGACCAGGCCGCAGGCCCGCTGCCAGCAGAAGCCGAAGTCGATCCGCCGGTCCTCGTCCTTGGACAGGCCGAAGGGCCCGACCGTCACGTCGCCGTCCGGCGTGAGCTCGACCACCTGCGGATCCTGACCGTCCACCTGGACGGTGTACGTTCCGGCCTTGACGTCGGCGAACTCGTAGTGGCCGTCGCCGTCGGTGAAGTCCTCGAGCAGGAAGAGGGCGTCGCCCTCCTGGCGCACCGCCGTCACGCGCACGCCCACGAGCGGCGTGTCGCCGTCGTCGAACTCGCCGTCGCAGTCGCAGGGCGGGTTCTTGTAGACGTAGCCGTGGATGCGCTGCGTGCAGAAGCACCAGTCCACGCGGCGCTCACCCCCCGGGGCCAGCTGGAAGGGCCCCACGACCGCCGCGCTGTTGGGCGAGAGGTTGACCAGCTGCGGGTCCTGCCCGTCGATGGTCACGGTGTAGGTCCCGGGGGCCGGCAGCTCGGGGAACTCGTAGAACCCCTGCCCGTTGGTGAAGGTCTCCGCCGCCAGCACGCCCTCGGAGGTGCTGCCGGTCAACGTGACCTTGATCCCCCCGAGCCGCGTGTCGACCGGGTCGAGGGTGCAGTCGCAGGCCCCGAGCGGGTTCTTGTAGACGTAGCCGAACACCCGCGCCGGCGCGCACGAGCACCAGGGGAAGTTCACCGTCACGTCGTCGCCCGAGGCGAGCACGGTGGGCACGCTCACGTTGGACGTGGGCGTGAGGTTGACGAAGAACTGCTGCTGCTGGTTGAACGCGTTCTGGACCGTGACCGTGTACTGGCCCGGCTCCAGGTTCTCGAAGGCGTAGTCGCCGTTCCCGTCGGTGAAGTCGTTCTGGGGCGCGCTGGGGCCGCCCGTCAGGTCGACGCGCACGCCCACGAGGGGCACGACGTTCGGGTCGATGACGCCGTCGCAGGTGTTCGTGCAGAACTCCTTGAACACCTTGCCGTGGATCTTCGCCGGCTCGCAGTAGCCGAAGTTCTGATCGCAGATCTCCTGGCCGCGGACCAGGGTTGGCGTGTAGAGGGTCGGCGGCTGGGCCCTGAGCGTCACCAACTGCGTCGTCGGCTGCTGGCCCTGCGGAGCCACCTCGATCTCGTAGGTGCCCTCACGGACGTTCACGAAGTCGTAGCGGCCGTTGGCCTGGGTGAGCACCGTGTCCACCGGCGCGTTGCCGCGCGGGGACGCCCAGAGGTTCACGCGGATGTTGCCCAACCCCTGGTCCACGCCCTGGGTGAACTGCAGGTCGCAGTCGGGCTTGTTCAGGTACACCCACCCGCAGAACCTCCCCAGGCAGGTGTAGCAGTAGTTGATCTCGACGTCCTGCGTGCCCACGAGCACGGGCCCGACGGGCGGGTTCTTCAGCACCGCCCCCGCCACGGAGGCGATCGAGACCTCGTACGAACCGGGGGCGGCGTCGAAGCACACCCGCCCGGTGTCGTTGGTCGCCTTCGTCAGCGGCGTGCCGTTGGGCAGAAGGCGGATCGTGACGTTGACCGGGAACAGCGGCGTGTCGCCCGGGGTGGGCAGGCAGTCGTCGTCGTAGTCGCAGAACAGCCTGAGGCACAGGCTCACGCTGCAGACGTAGCCGAAGTCGATGCCGGACTTCGAGCAGGTCGTCGCATCCAGCGTGAAGCTCTGGGGCTGCGTGGAGGTCTTCGTCAGCGCGTCGGTCAGCTGTCCGGCCTTGACGAAGGCGTTCCAGGTGCCGGGCTTGAGGTTCGGCGCGCTCCACGTGGTCCCGGTGGACTGGACCTCGACGAACTCGGCCGTGCCCTGCAGCTCCAGGCGCACGGTCACGTTGCCCGCCAGCGGGGTGTCACCGGCGTTGAAGATCTTGTCGAGGTTGCCGTCGCAGAACACGTGCCCGCTCGCGGTGTAGGTGCAGGTGAAGGGCAGGTCCACGGGGTCGCAGAACTGCGGCCCGACCACCCGCGGCAGCGGGAGCTTGGGCGTGGCGCACACCGCGCCGTCCAGGTCGAGCTCGTAGGTCTTGCCCGTCTGCACGTCGAAGGAGTACGTGCCGTCCGGGCCCGTCTGCGTCTTCACGTCCACCTGGGTCCCGATCTCGCGCAGCTTGAGCGGCACGCCCGACAGCACGGTCTCGCCGGCGTCGAAGGCGTTGTTGCCGTTCCCGTCGCAGAACAGGCGGCCCGTCAGGGTCTGGGGGCGCGGCGTGGTGCCGAAGGTCTTGTCGAACTTGATGAAGACGGAGTTGTGGGCGTCCACGCCGGTCCAGCGCAGGCCCCAGCGGCCGGGGCTGGCGCGCAGCTCGGCCTCGGCCATCACGATGCTCTGAAAGGGCGCGTCCGGCCCGCCCTGCTGCGCCTGGTCGATCGACGGGTGGCTGGTGGGGTCGGCCGGCGGGATCACGGGCGTGAAGGCGCTCTTCGCGGCCGTCAGCGAGTCGAAGGAGGTGCTGCCGTTGGGCCGGAGGAACTGGAACTGGATCGCAGGGGAGACCTTGAAGGCCGTCGCGTCGGCCGCCACGCCGGCGCCGCCCTGCTGCGGGTTGAGGTACGGGCCGCCGTCGTCCGGGGGCACGCCCGTCGGGACCACGCCCGCGACCGTGGAGGCGGTCCAGTCGGCGTCGCCGTTGCTGGCCTTCAGGTCGCCGCAGAAGCTGCTGGGGTCGAAGGGGAACACGAACGAGCCGCCCCGGAGGACGGGGCCGTCCTGGTCGTTCGGATCGGCCGGCGTGTCCACGTAGTAGGCGTTGGGCTGGCTGTTGTTGACCAGGTCGCGCGAGAGCAGGCTGATCGTGTTGCCCGCGCCGATGAAGCCCAGCGCGTCGATGGCGCCGCCGGTGAAGCCCAGCACCTGGTTGGCGGGCAGGATGTAGGTGCCGTTGAAGGCGATCTTGTAGCCGTTGATCTCGTAGCCGGTGCTGTTGGCGTCGATCACCAGCTCGGTCTTGACCAGGAAGTGGTAGCGGCCCTCGGTGGCGTTGAAGCCCTTCTGGATCGCGGCGTCGGCGGCCGGCAGGTCGATCAGCTCGGTCCAGACCTGGTCGGAGAGCACCGTGCTCGAGAGCAGCGTGGCGATGCGGTTGACCGGGTTGGCCAGGGTGGTGGGCCCGCCATCGTTCGGGTCGGCGTAGACCTCGAAGCGCGTCTCCGGCGCCACGTTGACGAAGACGTTGTCGACGCGCTGGTCCCACTTGCCGCCGTAGTTGGCGTCGTACACTCGCACCTGAACACGGTCGGTGGGCCCCGCCGGCGTGAAGGTCAGGCGCAGCACGTTCTTCGCCGCGGCCCCGGGGATCGTGAAGTTGGCGTCGCCGCTCACCGTGAGGAAGCGGGGGCTGACGTCGGCGCCGTACAGGTCGGGCAGGCCCTCCCAACCGCCGGTCGTCGGCGGAGCCGACACCGTCGAGCCGGTGGCGGCCGTGGCCAGGGGGCCCTGACCCAGGAACAGCCCCGGGGCGATCACGGCGGCCAGAAGCAGGCACAGACGCTTGAGCATGGAGACCTCCGCTGGCCCCTCCCGGGAGCCCAGCCTGGAATACGGATTCGTCGTCCCACAACAGCACGTTCAGTGCCGCTCGGGGAGCCCGAGGCTGCGACGACCTAAGTCGCAAGGACACAACGACTTACGGCACCATCCGGACGGGGGCCCAAGCCGGGATGTCGCACGGCCTAACCGCGCGTCGACATTATGCAACGCGCTGCAGGGCTCGCAAGCGGCGACCGAACAGAATCGAACGTCGACCCGGGCCTCCTCCGGCTGGCCCACAGGCTCCCGCCGGTGGCCGAGGTGCCCTGCTGATCCGGCCCGCTCATCGGGTCTGCCCATCGGGTCTGCCCATCGGGTCTGCCCGTCAGGGGAGCCCCGTCCGCCCCCAGGGCCGGCGCCGCCCCTGGGCGGGCCTCCCGCCGCGGCTCGGACCCCGCCGCGGCTCGAACCCCGGCGTCCCCGCCTCCCCTGGCGCCCACCGCCACCATGCCCCGGGTGGGCTGCGGACCCGGCGTGCCGCGGATTCGGGGCGCTGGGGCCCGGGGGCCTACGGCTTGGCGGCCGCGCTGGGCACGGTGGAGTTCTCGGTCTCCGTCGCCAGCATCTCGCCGCTCACGTCCGTCACCACGGCCACCACCTTGAGGTCCTGGTTGGCCGGCGCGGACTTCACGTTCACGAGGATGTGCAGCGTGTTCGTGCGGTCCGGGCCGAGGTCGAAGGACGACGTCCTCGCGGCCAGCCCCTCGCCCGTCACCACCACGCCGTCCTCGCCCAGACCGGAGACGAACTCGAGCTCCGGCGGCAACGTGAACGACACGACCAGGCCCTTGAGGTCGGCGCTGCCCTCCTCGGCGGTGATCTTCACGTCGTAGCGGGCCTGCGTACCCACCTTGAAGATCCCGCCCGGCGAGCCGTCCGGGTTCGTGTCCACCATCTCCATCTGCAGCGCGCGCAGCGCCACGGGAGGCTGGGGCACCTCGCACTTCGGGTTGCGGCGCCACTCCCAGCGGCCGGGCCGCACGCAGACGCGGTGCGTGCGCGACTCGTAGCGCGCCGGCTCGCAGACCTCCTGCATGAACCCGGGCGAGATCTGGTAGCGCTCCTCGACGCAGCGGTACTGCGCCGGCGTGAAGTCCACGCAACGGCGCTCGGGCTCCAGGCAGGTCCGCTCGCACTGCTTGCCGTAGACGGCCGGCGTGACGCGCTTGGTGACGCAGCCGCACTGCTGCTCCCCGGGCGCCAGGTCGCCGGGCGGGCAGCAGATGCGCTCCACGCGCTCCTTCTCCGGGCACACGAGCACGTCGGTCTGCCGCTCGGCGTAGACGCCGGGCTTCACGCGCTCGGCGATCTGAGCCGGCGCCACGCACTCCAGGCGCGGACGCGTGCCGAAGGTGGGCGGCACCCACACGCAGCGCTTCTTCTCGGGGCACACGCAGACCTGCTCGCAGCGCTCCTCCTCGACCGGCGGGATCCACACGCAGCACCAGGCCTCGCCCGCCTTGGCCTCGGGCGGACGGGGGCCGCAGGGGGAGCAGGGCTCCACGGCCGCGCAGGGCTCGCACGGGGGCGGGCAGCAGGCCACCGGCTCGCACCCGCACGCGGAGGAGCGGGCGCCACGGCAGCCGCCGAGCCCGACGAGGACCACGGCCAGGGCGAGAACGAGCCAGGGACGAGCGCTGCGCATGCCTGCCGACCTCCGCGTAGGGGGCCCCGGCGAGCGGAGCCGCGCCCCGAGCCGCATCCCTCCCGGGTGCGCGCTCGAGGACGCCCGAAGCCTACCCTCGTGGATCGGCGCGCCGCAGGGGGAAGTCGCCGCACCCGACCCCGTGGAGCCGCGCCGAGGCCGGGCCGGGGCGCTCAGGCCGTCATCGGCGCGTCACGGCCCGCCCGGCCGGCGGACGCCCCGCCGCCCGCCCTCAGCCGCCCAGGGCCTGCACGAAGGCGGCCTGCGCCTCGCGGGCCTTGGCCTCGAACGGCGTGCCGGCGGCGTCGCCGACGATCTCCGCGAACAGGGTTCGGGCGGCCTCCGTCTCCTTGAGCCGCCAGTGGGCGTTGGCCGTCTGCACGCGACCGGCCAGGCGCTCGAGCGCCAGCGGAGCGAAGCGCTGGGCGAAGGCCTTCACCTCCGGCGTGGCTTCCGGGGCCGAGGCCCGCGCCTCGGCCTCGCGCAGCGCGGCGCCGTAGCGCCACTGGCGCACGAGGGCGACCACCGGGTCCAGGCTCTGGGGCAGGCGCCCCAGCTCGCGCGCCCGCGCCTCGCCCAGCTCGGCCAGGAGCACCTCGGTCGGCGCTCCGTTGGAGAAGCGCACGCGCCCGTCCGAGGCCACCAGGTAGTCGGTGGGGCGGTGGTTCACCTGGTAGGCGCGGGCCAGGGCGCCGGTGGGGTCGCAGCCCACGGGGAAGGTGTAGCCCTTCTGCGTGAGCAGGGGCCGGACCTGGTCGGGTCCGTACTGGTGCACGACCGTGAGCACCACGAGCCCCGCGTGCCCGTAGAGCTCGTGGAGCCGCTGGGCCTCCGGCAGGGTGCGCTGGCAGCGCGGGCAGTCGCGCAGCCAGAACTTGATCCAGACCACGCGGCCGCGCAGCGAGGAGAGCGAGGTGCCGCGCGTGATCCCGTTGAGGCCGTCGGGGAAGCTGAGCTCGGGGGCCATCAGCCCGTCCAGCTGCGCGCCCTCGGCGCAGGCCGCTCGCAGCCCCCCCAGCGGGAGCGACGGCCCGCCGGCCACGACCAGCAGCGCGGCGGCCGCCAGCGTCCGAAGGGCGGTCGCGCGCAGGGAAGGGGGCATGCAGGGCCTCCAGGGTGCCGAGGGCAGTCTACCCCTGGAGGATCGGTCGTCCGCGGCGCGGCTTCTGCCGGAACCGCCGCCCCCCCACCCGGGGGCGCGAGCGGCCGCCCCCCTCCCCGGTCAGCCGCGCGGACGGGAGGCCAAGGCCTCCAGGCAGCGCCGCGTCACGGCGGCGGCGCTGTAGCCGAGCTCCTCGAACAGCCGGGGCGCCGGCGCCGAAGCGCCGAAGCGGTCCAGGGTGACCAGGACCCCGTCCTCCCCCACCCAGCGGTGCCAGCCCAGGCTCGCCGCGGCCTCCACCCCTACGCGCAGCACGCCGCGGCCGAGGACCTCCTCGCGCTCCGCCGCGGGCAGCGCCGCGAAGCGCTCGAACGAGGCCAGGGACACGACGCGGGCCCCGACCCCGCCGGCCTCGAGCCGCTCGGCCGCCTCGAGCGCCAGCGCCACCTCGCTGCCGCTGGCCACCAGGGTCACGGCGTGCGGGGCCACCGCCGCGCGCAGCACGTAGCCGCCGCGGCGCACGCCCTGCGCGGGAGCCAGGCGCGTCCGGTCGAGCACGGGCAGGGCCTGTCGCGTGAGGACCAGGGCCGTCGGGCCCGGCCCCTCGACCGCCAGCCGCCACGCCTCGGCGGTCTCCGCGGCGTCGGCCGGGCGGAGCACCGTCAACCCCGGGATCGCGCGCAGCCCCGCCAGCTGCTCGATGGGCTGGTGCGTGGGCCCGTCCTCGCCCACGCCGATCGAGTCGTGGGTGAAGACGTAGATCACGGGCAGGCGCATGAGCGCCGCCAGCCGGATCGCGGGCTTGAGGTAGTCGCTGAAGATCAGGAAGGTCGCCCCGTAGGGCCGGAACCCGCCGTGGAGCGCCAGCCCGTTGAGGATCGCGCCCATCCCGTGCTCGCGGACGCCGAAATGCAGCGTGCGGCCCCCGTACGCGCCGGCGCGCACGTCGGCCGCGCCCGCGACCAGGGTGTTGTTCGACCCGGCCAGGTCGGCCGAGCCGCCCACCAGCTCGGGCAGGGCCGGGGCCAGCGCGTTGAGGGTCTTGCCGGAGGCCTGGCGCGTGGCGAGCTTGGCGCCCGCGGGGAAGCTCGGCAGCCGCTGGACCCAGCCCTCGGGCAGCTCGCCGGCGAGCACGCGCTCGAGCTCGGCCGCCTCGCTCGGGAAGGCCGAGCGGTACGAGGCCAGCCGCCGCTCCCAGGCGGCGACGTCGGGGGCGTGCCGGCGCCCGGCCTCGCCCAGGTGGGCCCGGACCTCGTCGGGCACCCGGAACGTGGCCTCCTCGGGCCAGCCGAGCGCGCGCTTGGCCCCCCGCACCTCCTCCGCGCCCAGCGGCGCGCCGTGCGCCTCGGAGGTGTCCTGCTTCGTCGGGGCCCCGTGCCCGATCCGCGTGCGGCAGACGACGAGCGTGGGCCGGTCGGTCACGGCGCGCGCCTGGTCGGCCGCGGCCGCGTAGGCCGACCAGGGAGCGTCCAGCGGCACCTGCAGCACGTTCCAGCCGTAGGCCCGGAAGCGCGCGGCGACGTCCTCCGTGAACGACAGGTCGGTGCGCCCGTCGATCGTGATCCGGTTGTCGTCGTAGAACACGCACAGCCGCGCGAGGCCGAGGTGCCCGGCCAGGCTGGCCGCCTCGGCGGCCACGCCCTCCATCAGGTCGCCGTCGCTGGCCACCACCCAGGTGCGGTGGTCCACGAGCGTGTGCCCCGGGCGGTTGAACCGCTCGGCGAGCATGCGTTCGGCGAGCGCCATCCCCACGGCGTTGCCGATCCCCTGCCCCAAGGGACCCGTGGTGGTCTCCACGCCCGGGCAGTGCCCGTGCTCGGGGTGGCCCGCCGCCGGGCTGCCCCACTGCCGGAAGGCGCGCAGCGCGTCCAGGGGGAGGTCGTAGCCGACCAGGTGGAGCGCGGCGTACTGCAGCATGCTCGCGTGCCCGCAGGAGAGCACGAAGCGGTCCCGGTCGGGCCAGGCGGGGTGGGCCGCGCTGTAGCGCATCACGTGCCCCCACAGCGCGTAGGCCAGGGGCGCCAGGGCCATGGGCGTGCCGGGGTGACCCGACTTGGCCTGTTCGACGGCGTCCATCGACAGGGTGCGGATCGTGTCGATCGAGAGCCGGGCGAGGGCTTCCTCGGCCTCCGCCGCGCTCGGGAGGGTACGCTCGCTCATCGTAGGGCTGCCCACGGGGTCGCCTCCGGGACGGAGGCCGGCGAGTCTAGGGGCGGCCGGCGACGCTCCCGTCCGATGGAGCGGTGCCCGG
Organism: uncultured Planctomycetales bacterium; assembly: GCA_964588235.1. GTDB lineage: Bacteria > Planctomycetota > PLA2 > PLA2 > JAEUHO01 > CAZPOZ01. Next base: position 1,803 of record CAZPOZ010000038.1, on the reverse strand, counting down.
CACGCCTGGGTCGGGGCGCCGCGCGGTCAGCGGCTCGCGGCCGTCAGCGCCTCGAGCAACCCCGGCTGCGACTTGCGCACGGCCTCGGCGCCGCGGATCACCACGCCCGGCACGCACAACCCCAGCACGCCGAAGGCGATCACCAGGCGGTGATCGCCGGCGGCGTCCACCACGCCGCCGTGCAGCGGGCGGCCGCGGATCTCGAGCCCGTCGCCGGTCTCCTCCCCATCCGCGCCCAGGGCCCGGAGCCCGGCGAGCGTGCTGGCCAGGCGGTCGCTCTCCTTGCCGCGGACGTGGGACACCCCCTCCAGCCGGGTCGTGCCCTGCGCCCCGGCGGCCAGCACGGCCACCAGGGGCACGAGGTCGGGCGCGTCGCTCAGGTCGAGCGTGCCCGCGCCCCGCAGCGCCCCGCCGCCCTGGACGCAGACCTCGCCGCCGGCCGCGGGCTCGAGCCGCGCACCCATCCGGGCCAGGAGGGAGGGCAGCACGGCGTCGGCTTGCGCGGAGCCTGCCGGCAGCCCCGGGACCGTGGCCCGCCCGCCCGTGAGCGCCGCCGCCGCCCACCACGCCGCCGCGGCCGAGGCGTCGGGTTCGAGCCGCAGGCCGTGGGCGCGGTAGGCCCCCGCCGGCACGTCGATCCGCCCTCCGGCCGCCTCGAGGCCGCTCGCCCGGGCCTGGACCCCTGCCCGGCGCATCAGGTCGAGCGTGAGCGCGAGGTAGGGACGGGAGACGGGCCGGTCCACGAGCGTGAGCGTCAGCCCCCCGATGACGGGGGCGATCAGCAGCAGCGCGGTCACGTGCTGGCTGCTCGTGCGGCAGGGCACCGAGAGCCTGCCCCCCGCCAAGCCCCCGCCCAGCACGCGGTGGGCGCCGCTGTGCCGGCGCCGGACGTGCCCGCCCAGGCGGTTGAGCGCGCGCCGCAGGTCGGCATGGGGACGGCGGAGCAGGGCCGGCCGGCCCCGCACCAGGGTGCGGGCGCCCGCCGGGCGCAGCGTGGCCAGCGCGGTGGCCAGGCGGAACGCGGTGGCGGAGAGCCCCAGGTCGAGCGTGAGGCGGTCGCGGGACGAGCCCAGGGACCGGCCGTCCAGGCGTCCGAGCCTCTCGACGGCCCGCGCCATGGCGCGCACGTCGTCCCCTGCCGGGGCGGCGGCGCCCCCGTCTCCCTCGAGCCCCGTGGCAGGCGGCCCGGAGCTGAGCGCGTGGATCGCCAGCGCCCGTTGCACCAGCGACTTGCTCGCGGGGACGGGGAAGGCCCCCGAGACCGGGCGCGTGGCGGGAGGGACGGCGTAGTCCACGGGCCGATGCTACGGCGACGCGCGCCCTCCGGCGCCGTGGGCCCCGACGGGTAGAGTCTCGCCTCTTCGCGGAGCCGCCGCCGATGACCGTGACGACCGTGGCCGAGACCCGTCTCGAAGGGCTCACGCTGCTGCACCGGGGCAAGGTGCGGGACGTGTACGAGGTCGATGCCGGGCACCTGCTCGTGGTGGCCACCGACCGCATCAGCGCCTACGACTCGGTGCTCTCGCCCGCCATCCCCGGCAAGGGCCAGGTGCTCACGAGCCTCTCGGTCTGGTGGTTCGGCCTGCTCGGCGGGCTCGTGCCGCACCATCTGGTCAGCGCCGACGTGGACGCCATGCCCCCGGCGCTGAAGCGGCACGCCGGGGTGCTGCGCGGACGCTCGATGCTCGTCAAGCGCCTGCGCATGCTGCCGGTGGAGTGCGTCGCCCGCGGCTACCTCACGGGCAGCGGCTGGAAGGACTACCGGGCCACGGGCGCCGTCTGCGGGCACGTGCTCGCCCGGGG
>CAZPOZ010000037.1:0-11801 GCA_964588235.1 uncultured Planctomycetales bacterium | reverse complement strand
CGATCGTCAGGCGCTGGCGCTGGCCCCCCGACAGGCGCACGCCGGCCTCGCCCACCTCCTCGGCGTACCCGGCGGGCAGCGCCGCCACGTGCTCGTGGATCTGGGCGTCGCGCGCGGCCGCCTCGACCTGCGCCTGCGTGGCGTCGAGCCGGCCCTGGCGGATGTTCTCGCCGATCGTGGTGTGGAACAGGAACGGCGTCTGGTTCACGACCGCGATCTGCGACAGGTAGGACGCGCGCCGGAAGCGGCGCAGGTCGGTGCCGTCCACCGTGATGCGGCCCTCGGCCGGCTCGTAGAACCGGAGCAGCAGGTCGCACAGGGTGCTCTTGCCCCCGCCCGAGGGGCCCACGAGCGCCACCACGCCGCCCTTGGGGATCTCGAACGAGACGCCCCGCAGCACCGGGCGGCCCTCCACGTAGGCGAAGCCCACGTCCTCGAAGCGGATCGAGCCCGCGACGCCGGGGAAGGCCACCGCGTCGGGCGGGTCGGGCGGCGGCGGCGGCAGCGAGAGGTACTCCTGCGTGCGCTCCACGCTGGCGGCGGACTCCTGCATCTGGTTGTAGGCCTTCACCAGCTTCTTGAGCGGCTGGTAGAGGTTGGCCACCAGGAACAGGAAGATGACCAGCTCGGCGGGCTCGACGTCGAGCACCCGGCGCAGCACGAGCCAGCCTCCGCCGACCGCCAGCAGCAGCGCCAGGAAGTTGTTGATGAACTCGATCAGGGCGTCGGCCGACGACTTGGCGCTCTGCACCTTCAGGCTGGCCCGCGTGACCTCGCGGTCGATGCGCGTGAAGTCGTCCAGGCGCTGCGCCTCCGTCCCGAAGGCCTTCACCGTGCGGATGCCGCCGAAGATCTGCAGCAGCGCCTCGACGCGCTTGGCGCTCTCCTGCATCTTGCGGTGCGAACGCTTGAGCGTCTTCTTCATCAGGTTGCGCATGGGGAGCAGGAACGGCAGCCCGAGCAGGCAGATCAGCGAGAGCTTGACGGAGACGCCCACGAGGAGCACCACGCTGCCCGCCAGCTGGATGCCGCCCTTGACCACCGACTGCAGCAGCTGGGTCAGCCACAGGTAGTAGCCCTCCACGTCGCCCAGCGCCCGGCCCACGAGCTCGCCCCGCTTCTGGCCGTCGTAGAACCTCACGGGCTGGTCGAGCAGCTTGCGCGTCACCTCCGCGCGCACGTCCATCGCGATGTGCAGGCTGACCCAGGCGGTGACGTAGCTCTCCACGTAGGCGGCCGCGCACATCACCAGGATGAAGACCACGAACAGCAGCGAGACGCTGAGCAGCGTCGAGTAGCGCTCGAGCAGGCGGCCCCGCGCCGCCCCGGCCTCCGCCTCCGGGAGGCCGCGACCCGCGTCGGCGACCCAGGCCTCCGGCACCAGGCGGCCCGTCAGCCCGTTCAGGCCGTCGAGGAACCCGTCGTAGGCGCCGGCGAAGCCCTTGACGCGCTGCTGCAGCGTCTTGACCGCCGCTTCGGCGTCGCCCGTCCGACCGCCGGGGCGTTGGCTGCCGCCCACCTCCAGGACCCGGGTGAACACGGGGTAGAAGAGGAAGATGCGACCCGCGCTGGTGATCGACTCCAGCGACATCAGCGCGAAGGAGAGCGCCAGGCCCCAGCCGTAGGGACGGGCGAAGCGCGAGACCGAGCGTACGTTGCGGGCCAGGCGCTTGAGGCGCCCCGTCTTCGGCGCCGGGGCGGTCGCTGCGGGGGGAGGCGGAGGCGCGGGCTCGGCGGGGGCGGGCATGGGGCAGGGCCACCTTAGCCCCTCCCGGCCCGTCGCCTCAGCGCCAACCCGGGGAGCGGGGGGCGCCCCGGCCGCCGGGCCCCGCCGGCAGGGGCAACCCCCTCCCAGGCTGATCCTAACTCGTTGTATGGTAATGAGTTGCTGCGATGGTCGGCGCGCGCGCCGGACGCACGCTCCGCGGTTGACCGCACCGCCCGTTCTCGGTATCTCCTCAGACCCGGACCCCCGACCGGAAGGCCGCGGCCGCCGCCCGAGCGGTCGCCCGCCCGCCCCCGCGCGGCCCGGGTAGGAGGCCCCGTGACCCACCGCCCCGACGAGGTCCGCAACGTGGTCCTGCTGGGGGCCAGCGGCGCCGGCAAGACCACCCTGCTCGAGAGCCTGCTGGCCCTGGCGAAGGTGACCTCCCGGAAGGGGTCGATCGCCGAGCGCAACACCGTGGGCGACTGGGACCCCGAGGAGCGCGAGCGGCAGCACACCCTGTTCGCCAAGGTCGTGCACCTGCCCTGGGAGGGGCGCACGATCCAGCTGATCGACACGCCCGGCGCGATGGACTTCCTGGGCGAGCCGGCCATGGCCGTGGCGGCCGTCGAGACGGCCGTCCTGTGCGTCAACGCCCACGACGGCATCCCCGTGGCCGCGCGGCGGCAGTTCCGCCTGGCGCGCGAGGCCGGGCTCTCCATCGCCGTGCTCGTCACGCGCATCGAGGGCGAGAACATCGACGAGGGCCGGCTGCACGACGCCCTCCAGGAGGTCTTCGGCGAGCGCGCCGTGCCGATCAACCTGCCCGACCGCTTCGGGCCCGGCGTGACCTCCGTCGTGGACGTGTTCGGGCCCGACGTGCCTCCGTCCCTCGCCGAGCAGGCCGCGGCCTTCCGCCAGCAGGTGACCGACCGCGTGGTGGAGTGCGACGAGAAGCTGCTCGAGCGCTACCTGGCGGAGGGCAAGGTCACGCTCGAGGAGCTGGAGGGCGTGTTCCCCCGCGCGCTGCGCCAGGGCAACATCGTCCCGGTGCTGCACGCCTCCTCCGAGAAGTCGGTCGGGCTGCGCAAGCTGCTCTCCTTCATCAGCCACGACTGCCCCAAGCCCTCCCGCGTGGCGCTGCGCCGGGCCACGTCCCCCGACGGGACGCCCGTGACCGTCGAGCCCTCGGGCCCGTTCTCGGCGCAGGTGTGGAAGATGCAGGTGGACCCCCACGTGGGCAAGGTGGCGTTCCTGCGCGTGTGGAGCGGGTCGCTGGCGAGCAAGACGCACCTGGTCGTGCACCGCACCGGGCGGACCGAGCGCATCGGCGACCTGCTCGACCTGCAGGGCCGGGAGATGAAGGCCGTGCCCTCCGCCGGGGCGGGCGACCTCGTGGCCGTGGCCAAGGTCGAGGACCTGCGCATCGGCGACACGGTCACCGACGCGGCCGTGCCCTGGGCCTTCGTGCCGGTGGTCACGCCCGTGCCCAAGGTCACGCTGGCCGTCGAGCCCCGGAACAAGAACGACGAGGCCAAGCTCGTCCCCGAGCTGCACCGCATCTCCGACGGCGACCCGACCTTCGTCGCCGAGCGCGAGACGGGCACGGGCGAGCTCGTGGTGCGCGGCCTGTCCACCCTGCACATCGACGTGCACCTCAAGCGGCTGGCGCGCAAGAAGATCGAGGCGGTCACCCACCCGCCGCGCATCCCGTACCTGGAGACCGTGAGCGCCAAGGGCGCCGGCATGTTCCGGCACAAGAAGCAGACCGGGGGGCGCGGCCAGTTCGCCGAGGTGCACCTCCGGGTCGAGCCCCTGCCTCGAGGCCAGGGCTTCGAGTTCGTGGACGACGTCGTCGGGGGCACGATCCCGCGCCAGTTCATCCCCGCGGTCGAGAAGGGCATCGAGGACACACGCCCCCGGGGCGTCGTGGCCGGCTACCCGTTCGTGGACGTGCGCGCGATCGTGCACTTCGGCAAGTACCACGACGTGGACAGCGACGAGCACTCCTTCAAGCTGGCCGCCAGCCAGGCGTTCAAGGCGGCCGTGCTCGAGGCGCGGCCCGTGCTGCTCGAGCCGCTGATGGACCTGCGCATCGAGGTGCCCAGCCGCTTCCTGGGCGACATCTCCGGCGACCTGAACGCCCGCCGGGGCCGCATCGTGGGCATGAACCAGGAGGGCGACACCTCGGTCATCGAGGCGCAGGTGCCCCTGGCCGAGCTGCGGCAGTACTCCACCGAGCTGCGCTCGATCACCTCGGGCGAGGGCGACTACACCGCCCGGCTCGCCCACTACGAGGTCGTGCCGGCTCAGCTGGCGCAGGAGATCATCGCGCAGCACAAGCCCACGCACGTCGAGCCCTGACCCGGGGGGGCGGGGCGCGCGCTCCACGGGGTCCCTCCGACCGACTACCCTCTCCCCCGTGAGCCCCACGCCGCCGCCGCCGTTGCCCCCCGTGCCCGAGGGGGGGCCGGCGCTGCCCGCCTTCCTGCCCCTGGCCGCCTGGGCGGAGGGAGAGGGCGAGCGCCTCGCCGCCGAGGCGGCCCGGCGCCTGGTCGAGGCCCGGGCCGAGGCCGCGCGCCTGCTGGCCTCGGCCGAGGCGGGGCTCGAGGGCCTGGTGCTGGCGGCCGAAGCCGAGGCCGCGCGCGCGGCCGAAGACGCCGCCCGTGACGCCGTGAGCGCGGCCCGCAGCGCCGTGCAGCGCGTCGTGGCAGAGGCCGAGCCCGGCCTGGATCCCGTCGTCGAGCGCGCCCTCGAGCGGCTCACGGGGGGCTGATGGACGCGGGGCTGGTCCACGTCGAGATCCTCGGCCCGCGGCTGGGCCTGGACGACTGGCTGCGACGCGTCCAGCGCCACGGGGGCTGCCATCTGGCCGACGCCCTGGCGGGGCTGGAGGGCCACGCCGGCGTGGGCCGTCCCTCCCCGCGGGAGGAGGAGCGCCGCGCGGCCGAGCTGCGCGCCGCGGCGCTGATCGCGCTCCGGGCCCTCTCCGGCGTGCTGCCGCCCGCGCCCCGGCCCGCCGCCGACGAGGGCTGGAGCCTGCCGCCGGGGGGCGTGGACGAGGCCCGGCTGCGGGACCGTGTGGAGCGCGCGTGCGCCCTGGCCCGCGGCCTCCGGGAGGCCGAGGTGCGCGCCGCGCAAGCGGCCTCGGTCGTGGACGGGCTCGAGGCCGCGCGGGCGGCCGCGCGAGCAGCCGCCCGCCTCGGCCTCCCCGCGCTGCCCGCGATGGCCTTCGGAGCGGGCCCGGGGGGCGCCGCTCGACGGCTCGAGCGGGCGGCGCGCCGGGCCGGCGCTCGGGCCGCCCGCGCCGGCAGCGGCGGACGGGAGGTCGTGGTGGCCGACGCAGCCGGGGCCCAAGCGGCGCTCGAGGCCGCCGGCGCGATCCCGATCGCCCTGCCGCCCGAGCTGGTCGGGCGCCCGCCGGCCGAGGCCGAGGCCGCGATCCAACGCGCGTGGCCGGCGGCCGCCGAGGCCGAGCGGGCCGCCCGGCAGGCGCTGGCAGAGCGCTCGAGGCGCGAGGGGCCCGAGGCCCGGCAGCACCTGGACGGCCTGGAGGACGCCGAGGCGCGCGGGGTCGCCTCGAGGCTGCTGGCCGCGACGGCGCAGGTCGTCGCCCTGAGGGCCTACGTGGCCCGCGAGCAGCTGCGGACCCTGGAGGAGGCGCTCGCGCGGGCCGGCGGACCGCCGCTGGTGCTGAGGCGCCTCGCCCCCGGGCCCGACGCGCCCGGTCCCGTCCGGAGCCTGCCGGCGCCCCCGCTCGCCGCGCTGCGCGCGCTCGCCCCCGCACGCCTGGGCTCGCGCGCGGCCTCCGGCGCGCTGGCCCTCGCGCTGGCCCCCTTGGCCGCGTTCCTGGCCGGGGACGTCGCAGTGGGCCTGTTGCTGCTCTTCGGCGGCGCCTGGCTGGGCGCCGGGGCCCAGGCCACGCCGGCGCGCCGGGAGGCCGGGCTGTGGGCCCAGATCTCGGGGCTGGCCGCGCTGCTCGCCGGCCTGCTCTCCGGGCGCGCGCTGGGCGCCCTGGGAGAGCGCCTCCTGGGGACCGGCTGGGGCGCCTGGCCGGGGCTGCCCGACACCCTCTCCGGGCGCGTGCGACTGCTGGCCCTGGCGACGGCGGTGGGGGCGGCGCTCCTGGCGGCCTGGGCCCAGGGCGTGCTGCTCCTGCGGCAGGCGCGTCGGGACCGGCGCCTGGCGCCGGGCGCCACGGCGCTGCTGCGCAGCGCGGGGCTCACGGCGCTCGTGGCCTGGGGGCTGGCCCGCGAGTCGTCCGCCCCCGTGCTGGCCGCGGCGGCCTACGCCCTGGTGGTGGGCCTGCTCTCCACGCCCGGCGAGCGGCAGCGGCTGCTGGCCGACGTCCTGGCGACCGGCTCCGCCTTCGCGCTCGCGCTGCTGGTCGTGGCGGGCCTGCCTTGGGCGCTCGGCCTGCTCGACGGTCCTGCCGCGGGGCTCGGAGGCGCCGTGGCGCTGCTGCTCGCGGCGCTGCTGACCTTGGACCCGTGCCGGGTGGCGCTGGGCTTCCCCCACGAGGTGCTGCTCCAGGGCGGGGCGGAGGGCGCTCCCTTCACGGCCTTCGCCTCCGGCTCGCTGGAGGGGGCGCCGGCCGCCTTCGAGGACGGGCGGGGGGGCGTCGGATGAGCGCGCTCCCCGGTCGGAGCGACCCGGCGCTGGAAGCCCTGGCGCGGCACGTGGCGCAGGACGCGCTCGAGGAGGCGCGGCGCGCCGCGCACCGAGCGCAGCGCCTGGCCGACGAGGCCCTGGAGGACGCGCGCGCCCGCGCCGAGGGCCTCGAGGCGGCGGCCCGCCGGCTGGGGGCCGCGCGGGGCAGCGCCGTGGCCGCGGCGGCCCGCCGGGCGGGCGCGGTCGAGGCGGCCGAGGTGCGGGCGCAGGCCTTCGCGGCCCTGCTCGAGCGCTTCCTCACGCGCGTGCGGCTGCGCCTGCTCTCGCTCCCCGGGACGCCCCGCCACGCACGGGCCCTGGCCGCCTGGGCGCGGGAAGCCGCCGCGCGCGCCGCGGGCCCCGTCGAGGTCCACGTCGAGGCGGGCCTGAGGCCTCAGGTCTACGACGCGCTCCTGGCCGCGGGCCTGTCCGACCTGCGGGTGCACGCCGATCCGCGCGTGCGGGTGGGCTTCGTCGTGCGCGACGTGGACGGGCGCACCCTCCTGGACCGGCGGCCCGAGGCCCTGATCGCCGAGCGCCGGGCCGAGCTCGAGGCGCTGCTCGCCACGGAGCTCGAGCCCGCGCTGAAGACGGCGCCCGAGGCGCTCCCTCCCGCCGTGGAGCCGGGCTCCTGAGCCGGCGCCGGCCGCCCGCAGCGGCCGAGCCCCCGGCAAGGCTACGTTGGTAGCGTCCCCGGGAGGAGCCGCCCATGCCGACCCGCGCCACCCGTCCCCCGCGGGCCCGCCGGCCCTGGAGGCGCCGCTGGAGGCTCGCCCCGCTGGTGGGCGGCGCGACCTGGGCCGGGCTGCTGACCGGCGCCGTCCTGCTGCTCTCGAGCCCCGGCGTGCGTGGGCCGCTCCTGCGCACGGGGCGGGCGCTGCTCGGGCTGCCCCCCGTCGGCGCGGTGGAGCGCACCTTCCTCGTCGCCGACGCGCGCGGCGTGGAGCCGGGGGCGCCCGTGTTCGCCGAGCAGGGCGCCCCGGCGACCCCCGTGGGCTACGTCGAGCGCGTGGAGGGCGATCGGCTCACGCTGCGCCTGTCCCCGGGGGGGCCCGCCCCCACGCTCACCTGCCTGCCCCCCAGCCGCAGCTGGCCCGAGGCGCTGGCGCTGGCGCTGCCGCCGGCGGCTTCGGCGCGCCTGGCCACGGCGTTGGAGGAGCGCCTGGCCCGCACGTTCCGCGAGGCGCTGCTGCCGGCCGTGGAGGCCCGTCTGCCCGCGTTCCTGGCGCGCGTGGATCCCCGCGCCGACGCGGCCACGCGCGCGCTGCTGGCGGGGCTGAGCGAGACGCTGCTGGCCCGGCTCACGCCCCTGCTCGAGGGGTTGACGCAGGAGGTGTCCGACGCCGTGGACGCGCGCTTCGACCTGCTCGACCGCCTGGGCCTGCTCTGGAAGCTGGTGCGCGGCGACGCCGCCGGGCTGCGGCGCAGCGTGCTGCCGGTGGCCCGCGAGGTGGCCGCGGGCTGGTGGGGCCGCCACGCGGAGGAGGTCGTGCGCGCCGTGGGGCAGGGGCTGGAGGAGCGCCGCGACTCGCTGCGCGCCTGGCTCACCGGCCCGGCCTGGGAGGCGGCGCGCGACGAGCTCCTGCGACCGACCCTGGCCGAGGCCCGGGGCCGGCTCGCCGCCGAGGTCGAAGGCCTGGCCCGGGAGGCCCTGGAGGAGGTGGCGCTGGCGCCCGGGGGCGGGTTCCGACCGCGCTTCGCCAGCGTGCTGCGCACGCACCTGCTGGGGCGGGGTCAGGCGCTGCTGCTGCTCGGCGCCCCGGGCGAACGGTGAGCGGGGGCCTCCCCGTCCTGGTGGCCCGCGACCTGGCCGTGGAGGGGCCGGGCGGGCCCCTGCTGGCCGCCTCCAGCTTCGAGCTCCGCGCCGGCGAGCGCGCCCTGCTCGTCGGGCCCTCGGGCTCGGGCAAGTCGCTGTTCCTCGACCTGCTGCTGGGCTTCCTGCCCGATCCGGGCAGCCCGCTGCGCGTGCTCGGCTCGTTGACCCTGGACGGGGACGAGCTCCTGGGCCAGCCGCCCGCGGCCCGGGCCGGCCGGGTCGGGGCCGTGCTCCAGCTGCACGCCCTGGGCCTGTTCGACGACCTGCGCGCCAGGCAGAACCTGCGCTTCGGCAGCCTGGACGCCCGCGCCGCCGAGGCCACGGCGGCGGCGCTCGGGCTGGACGGGCTCGAGCGTCCCGTCCCGGCGCTGAGCGGGGGCGAGCGCGTGCGTCTGGCCCTGGCGCGCACCCTGCTCGCCGGCCCCGACGTGCTGGTGGCCGACGAGCCCACGACGGGCCTGGACCCGGCGGCGGCGGCCCAGGCCGTGGAGGCGCTGCGGACGGCCCACCGGCGCCTGACCCTGGTCGTGACCCACGACGCGGCGTCGTTCGAGGGGTTCGCGGACGCCGTCCTCGTGCTCGAGCCCTCCACCCGGCGCCTCGTGCGTCTCGCCCCGTCCGATCCCTGGCCCTCCTTCCCGCGCGCCCTCCCCGATCCGCGCCCCGCCGGCGCGCGTGGCCCGGGCCCCGCCGACCCGGTGGAGCGGGCGCGGCCGCTGCGACGCCTCGGGGCGGGCATGCTGGGTCGCGCCGACGCCACCGGGCAGGCCCTGGCCGACGTGGGCAGCCTGGCGCTGCTGCCGCGCGCGGCCCTGGACCTGGGCCACCCGCTGCACGGGCCGCGCGTGCGGGCGGCGTTGCGCCGTTGCCTGGCGCCGGGCGTGGCGGCGTTCGTCGGGGTCAGCGCCGTGCTCGTGGCCCTCACGGCCACGTTCTTCCTGTTCGAGAAGCTGCCCCGCCGCGACTTCGCCGAGCCGCTGCTGCAGGACGACCTGCTCTCCGGGCTCGGGCAGGTGCTGGCGCGCGTGGTGGTGCCGCTCGTGGTCTCGATCCTGCTGGCCGCCAAGCTGGGCGCCTCGGCCGCGGCGCACCTGGGGCACCTGAGCCTCACGCGTCAGGTGGACGCGCTGCGCCTGCTGGGCGTCTCGCTCCGGCGGCACCTGCTCGCCCCGGTCGCCCTCGGGCAGCTGCTCGCAGCCTGGGCCGGCACGGCCCTGGCCGTCCTGCTGGCCTACGCCGCGACCTCGGCGGTGTTCCTGTGGCAGCATCCGGGCTGGTCCGGCCTGTACGTCCGGCGCGCGTGGTTCCACGCGCTGCATCCGCAGGACGCGCTCTGGGAGGCCGGCAAGGTGGGGCTCTCGGCGCTGCTGGTGGCGGCCACGGCGTTCCGCTCGGCCACGGCCACGCGCAAGCGCGCACCCCACGACGTGCTGGCCTCGATCCACCGCACGCTGCTGGTGGGCCTGCTGCTCGTCCTGGCCGTGATCGCGGCCTTCGCCTTCGTGGAGTTCTGAGCCCGGTCACTCCGCGAACAGGTCGTTGAGGTTCTTCGTGTCCTTCACGAGCTGGAACCACTGCGCCGCGCTGCCCACGTTCTGCCCCGTGAGCGCGTTGAGCGCCTTGGGCAGCAGGGGGGAGAGCGTCGCCCAACGCGCGCCGGGGCCGGCCGAGTCGGGCGGCGGGGGCGGCGGGGGCGCGGAGTCGTCGATCCCGCCGCCGCCGCCGCGGGCCGAGCCGCGGCCCCCCGGCTGGTCCTTCTGCACGTTCTTCACCACGGTCTCGAGGATCTTCACCCGGCGGGCGCGGATCTTGCCGAAGCCGCCCAGCGCCTCCAGCGCCGCGGAGGCGACCCCCACGTGCTTGGAGTCCTCGAAGAGCCGCAGCAACGGGTCGGCGCTCTCCACCACCGGGAGCCGGCCCGCCGCGGCGATGGCCGCCAGCAGCAGGGGCGGGCCCTGCTTCGGATCCGGCTGCCGCAGGTAGGGGCGCACGATGCGCGCCGCCTGCGGGTCCCCGGTCGCAGCCACGTGGCCCAGCATGCGTGCGCGCACGGCGTCGTCCTTCGCGCCCTTGACGGCGCTCTCCAGCGCCAGCAGGACGCGCTTCTGGAGCTCGGCGTGGAGCTTGAGCGCGGCGTGCAGCGAGGCGGCCTGCCGGGCGTCCTGCTCGAGCGCGCCGTCTGCGCCGCCCTTCACGTGCGTGGCGACCTGCGCTTCCAGCTCGGTCACCTGCTGCGCCTCCGGGCCCGGGGCGTCCTCGGCTCGGGCCGGGGGTGCGACCGCGAGGGCGAGGCCGACGATCCCCGCGCCGAAGAGGAGCGCGCCCCGGCGGGCCCTGAGCGCAGGGGCGCCCCGGGAGCTCCCTCCGGTGCAGCGCGCACCCGCCTTCGAGGCCCGTGCTGCCCCTTCCTGCGGCGACCCAGCAGTCCCGCGCGACGGCAAACGGTGCGTACGGCCCATCATCGTTCCTCCCGAGGCCCGGGGCGTGGCCCCAGCCCGTCCATCCGTTGGACGCGTCCATCCGTTAGATACGTTCCGAGGGGGGAGCGGATCAGCCCGTTGCCCGACGAAAGTCCCTCTTGTGCATGGGACTTTGGGCCCGGGGCCGCCCCGCAGCCCCCGTCCTGCTTGCCCCGGAGGCCAGGCGGGGGCGGGGCGGAGGGGACCCTGCGGGCGGGGCGGCCCGACCCCGGAGGGCCGAACTCCTTGGCCCGGGCGTGGGGAGGGCCGCAGGATGGGCGGCCCATGGGCGCCCCCGGCCGCTGGTTCCAACTCCTCTGCCTGCTGGGCTTCCTGGCGCTCGCCGGCCTGCCGGCGCACGAACCCCGGCTCCACCCGCTGGCGCTCAGCCGGCCGGGGACGCTCTCGCGCACGCCCGCCTGGCCGGCCGCGGGCAGCGACGACGTGCCGGCCGCGACGCTGTCCAGGGCCCTGAGGCAGGACGTGGTCGGCGGGGCGCTGGGCTCCGCGCTCTGGCGCGAGCGGCGCTGGTACCCCTTCCTCCTGGCGCCCGTGTGGGTGGTGGCCCTGCTGGCGGTGGCGGGGCCGGGCGCGGCGGCGCAGGCGCGCCGACGCGCCGTGGGCGCGGCCCTGCTCGGCCTGTCCGTCGCCCTGGCCGTCTTCGAGGCCTGCTACCTGGGCATCGAGTACGCGCCGCTGCTCCCCGACCTCCTGGGGCGGGCCGAGGTCGTCCTCGCCTGGGTGGTGGTCGTGGGCCTCCTGTTCCTGCGCCGCAGGGCCGACCGGAGGATCGACGCCGTGGAGGCGCACGTCGCCGGCCAGGCCCTGTTGAGCGTGGCCCACCTGCTCACGCTCCCCTCGAGCCAGCTGCGCGCCTGGCTCTCCGCGTTCCCGCTCCACCGCGTGCTCGAGGCGCTGGGCGAGAACTTCCGCCCGGCCTTCTGGGCGGCGACGGCGCTGCTCGCCCTCTCGCTCGCTCCGGTCTACCTGCGGCGCGCGCCCCCGCCCGCCTGAGGGCTCCCGCGCCGGCGGGGGCGTGCGCGACGCCTCGGGGGGCTCGTCAGGGGCGCCAGGCCCCGACCACGAAGTCCACCTGGTCGCCGTCGCCGTTCAGGTCGCGGGCCTCGGCGCTCTCGCTGCGCAGGAAGGCCCAGAGCGTGCCCGTGTCGGC
>CAZPOZ010000036.1:0-11913 GCA_964588235.1 uncultured Planctomycetales bacterium | reverse complement strand
GACGAGCGCCGCGCGCTCTCGGTGCGCGCCGCCGGGGTGGAGGGGGTGCTCACGCCCGAGCTGCGCGAGATCCTCGAGCGCATCGCCGCGGGCAGCGAGGACGCCGACGCGCTGCTGCAGGAGGGGCTCGGCCTGGCCGCGCTGGAGGTGGCCGGGGCGCGCTCGGGCGTCGCCGTCGCCCCCTGGGTGTCCAGCGCCGTCGCCTCGGCCTGCGACGGCGCGCTCGACCGCCGGCTCGAGCGCCTCGTGCGGGACGACGTGCTCTCCGGCCGCCCGCCGGGGCCGCGCGTGGACCCGGCCGATCCGCGCCAGGCGGCCAGCGCCGGCGCCGCGGCCGTGCTGCTGCTGCTGGAGCGGGGGGGACCCGACCTCGTGCGCCGCTGGCTCGCCTCCGTGCTCGACGGCGAGGACGCGGGCGAGGAGCTGCGGCGCCTGCTGCGCGAGGTGGAGCCGCCCTGGGGCCAGGCCCGCCGGGCCCTGGGCGCGCGGCTCGCCGAGGTGGACGCCCGCCCGTGGCGGCGCCTGGCCGCGGCCGAGGCCGAGCTCGCCGTGGGGGGGCGCGCCGCCTTCCTCAGCACGCTGGACGCGGGGGCCGACGAGGCCGTGCGGGAGGAGCTGAGCCTGCTGGCGGCCCGGGCCGCGCTGGCGGAGGGCGACGTGGACGCGGCGCGCGCGGCGCTGCGCTCGCTCTCGGAGGACGCGGGGCTCCGGCTGCGCGACCCGCTCGCGCTGGCCGTGCTGCGCGTGCGCGCGGAGGCGGCGCCGGGTGGCGACCCGGGCGCCGCGGCCCGTCGGTTGGCCGAGCTCGAACGCGACTTCCCCCGCACCGGCGGTGCCGACCGCCTGCGCGCCGAGCTGCGGCTGCCCGAGGACGCGGCCACCAGCCTGGCCGCGCTCCGGCGCCGCGCCCGCGACGAGGGGCTCGGGTGGCTCGAGCTCTCCGCCGTCGTGCGCTTCGTCGAGCTGCTCCACCGCGACCACCGGGACGGCGAGGCCCAGCGCGTGCTCGACGCGCTGGGGGAGCGGGCCAGCGCGCCGGAGCTGGAGGCCCTGGCGCGCGCCGTGGCCGAGGCGGCCCGCAGGCCCTCGGCGGACGCCCGTGCCGCCGCCGAGCGGCGCGTGGCGGGCTGGCTCGCGGCGCCCGGCGAGTCCACCCGGGCGCTCGTGGTCGAGTCGGGCGCGCCCGCCGCCGACGCGCTGTGCGCGCAGCTGGAACGGGCCCCCGACCTGCGTCGCGCGGAGGTCCTGGCGCTGCTGGGGGCCACCTCGGGCGCGGCCTGCGTCCCGCACCTGGTGCCGGCCTGGCGTCGCGAGCCGGCCCGGCTCCCCGCCGACCTGGAGGCGCTGGCGGCCTCCGTGCGACTGCCCGAGCTGGAGGGCTGGCTCCGGGCCGAGGTGGAGGCGGCGCCGGCCCCGCTCGCGGCCGACCTGGACGCGACCTTCGCCGCGTTGCGCTTCGACCTGCCCGCCGTCTGGTCGCGCGAGCACGCCGACGTCCTGCTCGACCTGCGCAGCCCCGTCTTCGCCGCGCGCCAGCGCGCCGCCGCCCGCGTCGAGGAGGCCGGCCTCCCGCCGCGGGCGCCGACCTTCGTCGCCCGGCTGCTGAGCGACCCCTCGCCCCAGCTCCGGCGCGAGGGCGTGCGCGCCGCCTCGGCGGCGGGCTTCACCGCCCTGCTCACCCAGGCCCTCGCCGACCCGGCCGCCTCCGTGCGTCGGGCTGCCGCGCTCGGGCTGTCGCGCCACGGCTCGCCCGCCGTCGTGGAGGCCCTGCTCGCACGGCTCACGCGCGACGCCGCGCCGGTGGTGCGCACCGCCGCGGGGCTGGCGCTGCTCGAGGCGGCGCCGCGCGATCCGCGGGTGCTGCCCGCGGTCCTGGACGGCCTGGCCGACGACGACCCGCTGCTGCGCGAGGCCTTCGTGACCGCGCTGCTGGCCCTGCCCGAGGAGCTGCTCGCGCCCGCCACGCTGGCGCGGCTGGAGGCCGAGGCGGCGCAGGCGCAGCCGCACGCCCCGGCGCTCTCGGCCTGGTTCCGCCTGCTCGAGCGGCGCAGCGGCCTGGACCTCGGGTATTACCCCGGCATGCCCTCCGCCGAGCTCCTGCGCCTGGTCGCCCGCGCCCGGGAGCGCCTGCTGCGGACGGGGGGGACCTCGAGGTGAGCCTGGGCGGCCCTTTCCCGCTGCGCGGCGAGGACGAGTGGGTGGCAGCGCTGCGGGCCCGCTGGACCGTTGGCGCCGGCTTCCCCGTGGGGATCGGGCACGACTGCGCCACGCTCGACCTGGGCGGCGGGCCGGCCGTGGTGACCACCGACGCGCTCGTGGACGGCGTGCACTTCGAGCTGCTGCGCGAGGGCGCGCGGGCGGCCGCGGTGAAGGCGGTGGGGGTGAACCTCTCCGACCTGGCCGCGGCCGCCGCCGAGCCCGTGGCCTGGTTCCTGGCCCTGGTCCTGCCGCGGGGGGCGCCGCCCCGGCTGCGCGACGAGCTCGCCGACGGCTTCGAGGAGGCCGTGCGCCGGTACGGCGTGCCCTGCGCCGGCGGCGACACGAACGTCGCCGACGGCCCGCTCGTGCTGGCGGTGACCGCGGTGGGGCGCGCCCCCGCCGGCCGGCCCGTCACGCGCGCGGGGGCGCAGGTGGGCGACCGGCTCAGCGTCACGGGCCCGCTGGGCGGCTCGCGGGCCGGGCGCCATCTGGACGTGCGCCCCCGCCTGCGCGCGGGGCAGGTGCTGGCGGCCCGCGGCCTGGCGCACGCGATGCTCGACCTCTCCGACGGGCTGAGCCGCGACCTCCCGCGCCTGTGCGCCGCGTCGGGCGTGGGCGCGCGCATCGACCCCGACGCCGTGCCCCTGCACCCCGACGCCCGGGCCGCGGCCGCCGACGGCCGCTCGCCGCTGGAGCATGCGCTGGACGACGGCGAGGACTTCGAGCTGCTCGTCGCCCACCCTCCGCTCACGCCGGCCGACCTCGAGGCCCTGCTCGCCGCCGGGGTGCTGCTCACGACCGTGGGCGAGGTCGTCCCCCGCGCCTGGGGCATCCGCCTCCTCGGCCCGCCCGGAGCCTGCGGGCCCGGGCTGCCCCTGGTGCCCCGCGGCCACGACCACCTGCTGACGGCGCCCCCCGCGAAGGGCGGCGGCGAGCGCGTGGTACGCACGCGCTCCCCGGAGGGCACCGCGGCCCTGGCGCGGACCCTGGGCGAGCTCGGGCGGCCCGCGGCCCGCGCGGGGCTCTGCGTGGCGCTGCGCGGCGACCTGGGCGCAGGCAAGACGCTGTTCGTCCGCAGCCTGTTCCGCGGGCTGGGGCTGCCCGAGGCCGTCCCCGTGACCAGCCCCACCTTCACCGTCGCGCAGCGCTACGACCTGCCCTGGGGCCCGGTGCTGCACCACGTCGACCTCTACCGGCTCGGCGGCGTCCACGAGCTCGAGGCCGCCGGGCTCGAGGAGGCAGGCCTCTCGGGCGCCGACCCCGGTCCCGCGTCGGCGGGGGCGCAGGGCGGGCGCGTCACCTGCGTCGAATGGCCGGAGCGCGCCCCCGGGGCGCTGCCGGAGGACCGCCTCGAGGTGCGCCTGTGCCTGCCCCCGATGCACGCGAGCGAAGCCCCCTCGCCGGCCGACCTCGTGGAGCGGCGGGTCACGCTGCGCGCGCTGGGGCCGCGTTCGGCGGCCTGGCTCGCGCTCCTGCCCGTCCAGCCGGGCGAGGAGGGCGCATGAGCCGGCGCCTGGCACCCGGGCTCGTCTGGCTGCTGCTGCTGGCGGGCGCGGGGCTCGCCCCGGCCGAGCCGGGCCGGACGCTGGAGGTCGTGGACGCCGACGGCCGGCCCCTCGAAGGCGCGCGCCTGGTCCTGCTCCGCGAGCGGATCGAGGGGCGCTGGGTGCTCGAGGCGACGGCGCCGGCGCTGTCCACCTCGGATGCGTCGGGCCGCCTGGTCCTGCCCGTCGTGGAGGGCGAGGCCGCGCTCCACGTGGTCGCCGCCGGCTGGCTGCCCCAGCCCGTGCCGGGCGCGGCCGGCCCCGGCCCGCTGCGGCTCCGCCGCGCGCGCACGCTCGAGGGCCTCGTCCGCTGGTCGGGCGGTCGCGCCGCGGCGGGCGCGTCGGTCGTGCTCCTGCCCCTGTCGGAGGGCTCGGGGGTGGCCCTCGCTCTGACGCTCGATCCGCTGGGGCGGCTGCGGAGCGAGCTGGCGGGACCCGGAAGCCATCGCCTGCTGCTCCGGCGCAGCGACGGCCTGCTCCTCCCGCTCGCCACGCTCGGGGAGGCCGGGTCCCCCGCACCCACCCTGCTGCGCCTGCCCGGGGGGCTGGACGGCCGGCTGCTCGACGCGCGCCAGAGCGGCGACGTCGGCGCGCCCCACCTGCGCCTGAGGCTGGTCCCGCTGCCGCGCCGGCCGGAAGGCGCCGCCCTCGAGGCGCGCACCGACGATCGCGGGCGCTTCCTGATCGCCGAAGCGGCCCCCGGCGCGTACGAGCTCGAGCTGCTCGACCCCGGCTGGTGCTTCGACCAGCCCACGGCCCGCGTGGACGTGCCCGCCGCGGGCCTCGTGCGCGAGGCCTCGTGGTTCGTCGCCCGGCGCGCCCGCGTGGACGGGCGCGTGCTCGCCCCCGGGGACGCGCCCGTGCGCGGGGCCCAGGTGCGCCTGCTGCCCGATCCGCGCCAGGAGCCCTGGCCCTCGCGGCCGGCCGGGCCGCCGCCCGAGGCGTTCACTGACGCCGCCGGCGCGTACGCGCTCGAGGGGGTGGTCCCGGGCGTGGGCCTGAGGCTGCACGTGGAGGCGCAGGGCTTCGCTCCCTGGCTCTCCGAGCCCTTCGAGGTGTCGGGCTCGGGCTCGACCTCCCTGCGCCCCGCGCGCCTCTCGGCCGGCTGGGCCCTCGAAGTCGAGGTGCGGGACGCCCGGGGACGCCCGCTGCCCGGGGCGCGGGCGTCGGCCTCTGCCGCGCTGCTGCCGGGGGCCGGGGCGCGGACGGAGGTCGCGGGCGGCGGGGCCGGCCCCTTCGAGCGCGTCGGCACCACCGACGAAGCGGGGCGGGCGCGCCTCGGCGGGCTCCCCGAGGGCGACGCCCTGCTGCGCGTGACCGCGCCGGGCCTGCTCGCCGTGGAGCGCGTGGTGGGGGAGCCGCCGGGGGGCGGGACGGCCCGGGAGCGCGTGCTCCTCGAGCCCGCTCCCGGGCTCGGGGGGCGCCTCTCCCGGTCCGACGGAGCGCCGGCCCCCGACCTGGAGCTGGTCGCGCGTCCCACGGAGGGCGAGGGCGACGGCGCCGAGCGACGCACGCGCAGCGCCGCCGACGGCCGCTTCCGGTTCGAGGGCCTCAGCCGGGAACCCCACGACGTGGAGGTGCGGGCCGCCTCGGGCCGGCGCCTGCTGCGCGTGGTCGGCCACGTCCCCGGGGAGGGCCCCCTCGACCTGCTGCTGCCGGACCTGGCGGGGCTGGCCGGCACCGTGGACGGGCTGGCTGCGGCGGGAGGCGCCGCCGAGGTCTGGCTCGAGGCCGAGGAGGAGGCCGGGGCGGACGCCCTCCCCCGCAGGCGCGTCGTCGAGCGCGTGGGGCTGCCTCCGGGAGCCGGCGCCGCCCCGTTCGCCTTCGCGGGGCTCGCCCCGGGCCCCTACGCGGTACGGGTGGTCCAGGGCGCCCGCCAGAGCGAGCCCCTGCCCGTCGTCGCCGAGGGCGCGGGCCGCGCCGACCTGAGCCTGTCGTTGCCCGAGCCGGCCAGCCTGGCGGGCGCCGTGCTCGACGCGCGCGGCGCCCCGCTGGCGGGGATCGAGCTGCGCCTGACGCGCCTCTCCGGGCCGGCGGAGGCGCCGCTCGAGGGTCCGCCCCCGCTGCGCTGCGTCACGGACGGCCGCGGCGCCTACCTGGTCGAGGGGCTGGGCGCCGGGTTGTGGCGCGTGGAGGTCCGCCAGCCCGGCGCCGGGGCCGACGCCGAGGTGTTGCGCGTCGTCCCGGGCGCCGCCGTGGTGGCGCGCGACCTGCTGCTCGCGGCGGGCGGCGCCCTCGAGGGCGAGGTGCGCGACGCCCTCGGGCGGCCCATCGACGGCGCCGAGGTCGCGCTCACGCCGCTGCTCGGGCCCGGCGCGCCGGCCGTGGGGCGCACCGACGCCCAGGGGCGCTACCTCCTGGAGGGGCTGCTGGCAGGCACCTACCGCGCCGAGGTCCGCGCGCCCGCGCGCCTCCCGGGTCCCCGTGCGGCCGTCGTGGCCGTGAGCCCCGGCGCGCGCGAGACGCTCGACTTCGTCCCCTCGGGCCGGGGGCGCATCGAAGGCCTGGTGAGCCGCGGTGCGCAGCGGGCGGCCGGCGCGGTCGTGCGCCTCCGGAGCGAGCCGGGCGAGGGCGCCGGGCTCGAACGAGTGGAGCGCGCGCGTGCCGACGGCGAGGGGGCCTTCGCGTTCGACGGGCTGGCCGCCGGACGCTACCGGCTGCTCCTGTCCGACGGGGCCACGCGGACGGGCGGGGAGGTCGTCCTCGAGGAGGGCGAGCGCGTGCGCGTCGACCTCGAGCTCTTCGAGGCGCGTCTGAGCGGGATCGTCCTCGGGGCCGACGGGCGGGGCGTGCCGGGGGCGGAGGTGCTCGCGCGCCCGAACCGCGCGGTGGTGGGGGTGCTCGACGCGCAGGGACGCACCGATCCGGAGGGACGCTTCGTCCTCGGCGGGCTGCCCGTGGGGCGCTACGACCTCGAGGTGCGCGCCCCCGGCCGCCCCCCCGGGCGGCTCCTCGCGGCGCAGGCCGACCTCCCCGGCGCCGACCACCCCGTCAGCGTGGTCCTGACCACCGGGGCGACCGTGGACGTCGAGGTGCGGGGCCCCGACGGTCGCCCAGTGGGCGGCGCCCGCTTGAGCGTGGACCTGCTCGGGGCCGAGGTCGAGGCCCGGGTCACGGCCCTCACGGGGCCCAGCGGCCGCGTGCGCCTCGAAGGGGTGCCCGGCGGGCGGGTCGAGGTGGAGGCCTACGCGCGCGACGTCGGTCGGGCCTACGGCGCGCTCGAAGCGGTGGACGGGGCTGCGGCGGCGCTCCTGCTCCGGTTGGAGCCCCCGGGCGCGCTGGAGGTGACCCTCAGCGGCGTGCCTGCCGAGGCCCTGCCCCGCGCGGTGCTCGAGGTGCTGCGCGTCGGCCACGCGGCGCCCGTGGCCCTGGGGCGCTTCAGCCCGCCGACGGGCGTGCCGCTCGAGGCCGTCTCGGCGCCGCTGCGGCTCTTCGACCTCGCCCCCGGCGAGTACGTGCTGCGCGTGTCGGCCGGGGCACGGCAGGGGACCACGCGCGTGCCGGCGACCGTGCGCGCGCGCGAGGTCACGCGGGTGAGCCTCTCGCCGCAGCGCTGAGCGGGCGCCCGGGTGGCGTCCTGAGCTGCTGCCCCTGCGCGCGAGCGGCGCGTGCCGGTGTAGGCTGGCGCCGGGCGTCCGACCCCGCCCTCCTCCACCGTGCCCGCGCCCCGGGCGCGCGCCTCAGGGACCGGACGGCGAGCCGTGAGCGACGAAGAAGGCGAGCTGATGCGCCGGGTGGCCGCGGACGAGCCGCGGGCGTTCGAGCGCCTGGTCGAGCGGGTCCTGCCGCGCCTGCTGGGCTACCTGCGGCGCCTGGGCGCGGACGCTGCCACGGCGGAGGACTGCGCGCAGGAGGTGCTCCTGAAGGTCTACCGGGCACGGGCGGCCTACGAGCCGCGGGCGCGCTTCGTGACCTACCTGCTGCACGTCGCCCGCAACGCCTGGATCGACTGGGTCCGCCACCGGCGGCTCGGCCCGGCCCCGCTCAGCCTGGACCGGACCCGGGGCGACGGGGACGAAGGGGAGTCGGCCTGCCTGGGGGCCCGCCTGGCCGCCTCGGGGCCTCCGCCCACCGAGGCCGCCGGCCTGAGCGACCTGCGCCCGGCGCTCGCCCGAGCCCTGAGCCGGCTGAGCCCCGAGCATCGGGAGGCGTTCGTCCTCGCCCACCTCGACACCCTGCGCTACGAGGAGATCGCCTCGATCCTGGGCGTCCCCGTGGGCACCGTGAAGTCCCGCGTGCACACCGCCACGCGCCTGCTGCGCGAGGACCTCGCCCGACAGGGGCTTGAACCGTGAGCCGGCGGCTCCGTTCCCCCTTCCGGCGCCCAGGGTGCACCCGAGGCCGCCCCTAGCAGGAGCCTTACGGGCCCTCCGGCCCTCCCCGACCCCTCCCATGACCCGTCCCGAGCCCCCGTCCTCCGACGACCCCCCTGCCGAGCTGGATCCGGCGTTCGCCCGGGCGGTGCGGGCGGCGCTGCTCGAGCCCGTCGAGCCCGGGCTGGCCCTGCGGCTCGCGCTGCGCGTGCGAGACCAGGTGGCGGCGGAGGAGCGCGCCCGGCGGGGCCCGGCGCTGCGCCCCGGGCGGGCCCGCCTGCGCTTCGTCCTCGGGGCCCTGGCCTTGCACGTCGGCCTGCTCGGCTGGGTCGTGCTGCGCACGCCTGCGCCCGTGCCGGTGGAGCGGCCGCCCACGGCCACCGGCTTCCTGCCGCCCGAGGAGCGTGCGCCCTACGAGCGGCACGAACGACCGGGGGCGGAGACGCTCCTGCCCCTGCTCCCGGTCGTGCCCTCCGGCGACCTGTCCGACGAGCTCCTGGCGCGCCACCGTCTCCCGGAGCTCGATGGGGAGCTGCCGCTTCCGCAGGCGCTCGAGGTGCGCGTCGCCGAGCATCCGCCGGCGGTGGGCTTCGAGATGCTGGCGCGGCTGCGCCCCGGCGTGAAGGCGGGTCGCCTGCGCCGGGCCGGGCTCGAGCCGGAGAGCGCCCTGGGCACCGTCGAGCGCGTGCTCGGCACGCTGGCGGCCTCCCAGGCGGCTGACGGCTCGTTCCCCGCGGGTGACCCGGCGGCGGCCTCCGGGGGCGGGCTGCCGCTGGCCGCCCGCACCGCGCTCGCGCTGCTCCCGTTCCTGGGGGAAGGCCGGGCCTCGGTGGGTGCCCGCGGCGGCGCGGGCGACGCCGTGGTCGCCCGGGGCGTGGCCTGGCTGCGGGCCTGGATCGGGGGGGAGCCGGCGGCCGGCCCCGAGGCGCTGGCGCTGCCGCTGCTGGCGCTGAGCGAAGACTACATGCTCAGCTACGGCCGGCTGACGCCGGCGGAGGCGCGCGGCCGGGCGGAGGAGATCCAGGCGTTGACCGAGCGGTTGAGCGCCTTGCAGCAGGCCGACGGCGCGTTCGGCTCCGGGGGTGACGAGGCGCGCGCCCTCTGGCCGCTGCTGGCGCTGGACGCCGCCGCCCACACCGGCGTGGTCTCGCGCTCCGCCGAGGCGGTGGCTCGACTCGAGCGCTGGTTCGAGCGCCTGCCTCGCGCGTCCTCGGGCGTGCCGGCGGCGAGCGGCGGCGAGGCCGACCTGCTGCTCACGGCGGGCGAGCTGCTGCTGACGCGGGCCGCGGGGCCCGCTGCAGGCGGGGCGCAGGCGCTGCCGGTGGGCGCCAGCGTGCTGCTGGCCCGCGGCCCCGAGATCGAGCGCCGACCGCTCACCGCCGTGGTGGCCGGGCTGGCGCTGTACCGCCGCGATGCGCGCGCCTTCCGGGCCTTCAACCGGCAGCAGGGGGCCTTCGTGCGGGGACGCCTCGAGGGCGCCGGCGCACCGTCGTCTCCTGCGGAGACCGCGTTGCTCGCGCTCTCGTTGCAGGCGGCCTACCGCACGTATTGAGGCGTGGGGAGAGCGTGCGTTCGGACGCGCCCGCGCCTCGGGGAGGCGCTCGAACTCTTTTTTCTTTGCTTTTCTCGGGTTCATCCCCCCTTTCCTGCCGGGTCCGGACTGCATTCGCGCCCGAGAGCAGCCGATTCTCAGCCTGAGCACGCAGGGGGCCGCCGCCGCCGGGGCGCAAGGGGTGTCCTCGGCGGGCGACGTCCTGTCCGCTCCTGGTGACGTGCTCGACGGAGTCGTGGTCATGTCGTCGCTGTCGTTGGAGAGCGTTCCCGCCCTGATCCTGCCCTGCGAGGCCCCGCTCGAGGCCGCTGGCGCGGGGGCGCCGTGCGGATCGGAACGGGCGGGAGCGCACGCCTTCCCGCTGCTCCTGCCCGGTTCGGGCCCCCTCAGGCCGCTCCTGCCCGCCGGGGCCGGCCCGGCGGCCCTGCCGGAGATCCGCCTGGAAGGCGCTCCCGGGCAGGGGCAGGCGGCCTCGCCCCCCCGGTGCGCTGCGTCGGGCACGGCCGTTGCTCGTGCAACGGTTCAGCCGGGCGCGCCGGCACCCACGGCCCCCGCCGCGGGCAGGCGCTCCCCCGGCCAGGCCCGGTGGATCGGTTCCCCCGAGCCGGAAAGGCCTGCCATGGAGATCCTCTTCGCCGGCAAGGAAGGTGGCCGCCGCTACTACGCGGTGCGCCTCAACGGCCAGCAGATCTTCGTGGGCACGCGCCCCGAGTGCGATCGCTTCCTCGAGATCCACGAGGAGAAGGTCGCCTTGGAGCAGGCGGAGGCGCGGCGCATCCCGCGAGCCCGGCCCTTCCCCGTGCGGACCTACCGCGCAGCGCGGGCCTGACCCAGGGGTCCGCCCGGGCCGAGGTCGCCGGGGCTACCGGGCGGTGACGTGCATGGCGTAGCCTGCGCCCATGGTCCCGACGTCCCTCCTGGCGGCGCGCTGGACGGCGCGCTGGACTGTGCGCTGGGCGGCGCTGTTGAGCGCGGGCGCCTGGATCGTCGTGCCCGGCCCCCGCGCGGCGGCGCGGGCCGACCGGCCCCTTCGAGACGGCGCACCCCTGCCCGCTGCGCGCGACCCGGCCCGGGCACCCGAACGCGGGCCGGCGATGACCGCGCTGGCTGCCGGCGAGCTGGGCCGCTCGAGCCACGTGGTCCTCTGCACGCTGCTCGACCGCCGGGAGGCCCGGGGCCTGGCCCTGGCGCGGCTCAAGGTCGAGCGCTGGATCAAGGGGTCGGGCCCGTCCGACGAGATCACGGTGCTGGTGGCGGGTCCCCGCCCGACGAACGACCCTCAGCGCCCCAGCGCGGCCTACCTGGACCGCTCGCCGGGGGCGACCTACCTGCTCTTCCTGGTGCAGGGGGCCTCGGAGGTGGCCTACACGCTCGAGAACCGCATCGAGATCCGCGGGTTGGAGGGCCAGGAGAAGGTGCGGGCGGTGGAGGCGCAGGCTGCCCTGGAGGCCGTGGCCGACCCCGAGGAGCGCGCGCGGGGCGTGCTGGCCCACTTCCTGGGGGCGCTGGAGGGGCCCGGGCCGTGGACGCGCGCCAACGCCGCGCGCGAGCTCGCCTTCCTGGCCGGCGTGCGGCCGGCGCTGTTCACCGGCGCCGTCCGGGGGCGGCTGGAGCGGCTCGACGCCCAGGCCGCGGCGCCGGCGGTGCGCACCTGGCTGAGCGCCCTGGCCCGTCGCCTGCCGCCGGCGCCGCCGGAGGG
Organism: uncultured Planctomycetales bacterium; assembly: GCA_964588235.1. Taxonomy (GTDB): domain Bacteria; phylum Planctomycetota; class PLA2; order PLA2; family JAEUHO01; genus CAZPOZ01. The sequence continues at coordinate 606 of CAZPOZ010000036.1, read as the reverse complement.
CGCTCCCGCCGCAGCGGTGGCGCCGAGGCCGGACGGGCCCGCGCCGCTGCCCCCGACGCTGGGCCCCGAGGCCCGGCAGCGCAACCTCGACCGCCTGCTGCGCGAGGCGGGAGACCAGGCCCCGGTGCGGGCCCTGCTGCTGCTGCGCCGGGAGAGCGACCCGGCGCAGCGCGTGTGGTTCGTGGACTGGCTGGCCGAGAGCGGCCACCGCTCGGCCCTGCCAGGCCTGCTGAGCCTGTACGGGCAGGCGACCGAGCCGGGCGAGAGGGAGGCCCTGGTGCGCGCGGTGGGGCTGCTGGGCAGCGACCGGGAGGTGCCCTGGCTGGTCGAGCGGCTCGGGAGCCTGGGCGTGCGCGAGGCGGCCCTGCTCTCCTTGGCTCGGGTGCGCAGCCCGGACGCGCTGCGGGCCCTGGCGGAGGCGCAAGGGCGCTTCGCGGCCGGGACCGAGGAGGAGCGCGACCTGGCCGTCCGCATCGGCCACCTGCTGAGCCCCGCCTTCGAGGCCGCCGAGCGCGTCGAGGGCCGCAGCGGGCCGGAGGCGCCTACGGGTTCGGCGAGCCCGCCCGGCCGGTGAGGGCCGGCGGGGGTTCGGGCGTCGCGGGGGCC
>CAZPOZ010000035.1:0-12201 GCA_964588235.1 uncultured Planctomycetales bacterium | reverse complement strand
GCCCGGCTCCAGCGCGCCGCACGTGCCTCGCATCGCCCATCTTGGTGGCGTTGGGGGTGAAGCTCAGCGAGCCCTCGAGCGCCACGCGGAGGCTTGGTCCAGCCGCAGCTCGCCTCCGGCGTGCACGCGTCCGGCGGCCTCGGCCAGGGGAGGGTCCGGTGCATCGGGGGACCCCCTCGCCGCCCACACCTCCCACTCGCCCGGGGGCAGGCCCCCGATCACGAGGGAGCCCATCGCCGTGCTGCCCACCGCGTCTGCCCTGCGGCCTCGCGCGTCGCTGAGCACGAGGCGCACGTGCTGGGGCGGCTCCAGCGCCGGCAGGACGACCCGCACCGTCGTGCCGGCCTCCCAGCGCGGCGCGATCGAGGGCTCCGCCGCCGTGAACACCCGGTAGACGTAGAGGCCGGCCTCGGGCAGCGTGAGCCACAGCGCGTACCGCCGGTCCGGCGCCAGGGCGACCGCTTCCCACGACGTCGGCAGCTCTTCGTCCCAGGACGGCCCGCCGGTGGGCCGCAGCACCTCGCGGACGGCAGGGCCCCAGGTGCCCTGCTCCTCCCGGAGCAGCTCCAGGCGCGGCGCGGCTTGGAACACGCCGGCCAGCTTCGGGAATCGCTCCGTCGTGAAGACGGACGAGAGGTCCACCGCCACGCGCGGCCGGCGCGGCACGACGATCCGCAGGCCGGCCTCGCCCGCCTGCACGACGGCCGTGGCCACCACGCCCGCCTCGGGGTGGAAGAAGATCCTCCCCGGACCCGGGAGCTCCTGCACGCGCAGCGTCACGGGCCCGGGCCCGAGCCCCGTGAGGCGGAAGGGCGCTTCGGTACCTGAGCCCCCGGCCGTCGCCTCGCCCTGCGCCTCGGGCTGCGGCTCGGGCTCTGCCCAGAACAGCCCGTCGGGAGCGCCGTCCGCCACGGCATCGGCCGCCCCCGGCCGCTCGCCCGGATCCTGCAGACCGGTGACGACCAGCCGGTGCGGCTGCCCGTGCTCGTCCACCACCACGCCGCTGACCGCCAACCCCCGTTCCAGGCGCACGACCGTGTCTCGTGGGTTCCAGCCCCGAACCCAGGTGCCCCGAGCCGCGTGGACACGCGCGTGGCTCCCCTCGTGCGCCTGCACGTGCAGGTCGTGGACGGAGCCGGGGTCGAGCGGTCCGAGCCGGACCTCGCCCCGCTCGTCCGTGACCAAGGTGCGCGCCAGGGTCGGCGGCGGGCGGGACGACCCTGGGCCGGGGCGCGGCGCGCACGCCGTGAAGCCCACCGCGCCGACGAAGGGGGCGCCGTCCGCGCCCAGGACGGCGATGCGTACGAACGCGACGCCCAGCCGCACGGCGACGGGCTCGCCCCCCGGACGGACCTCGAGCGGCGCCGGCCGGGCCACGCCCTCCGGCACGAGGAAGCTCAGCTCGTGCAGCGCCCCCTCGCGCACGGGGGGCAGCAGGAAGCGCCCCGCGGCGTCCACGCGCACGCGCACCACGGTGCCCTCGGACCCGTCCAGGGCCGCCTCCTGCGCAGGCGGGCCCCCGGCGGGGGCGGTGCTGGGGGGCGGCTTGGGCGCTTCGACCAGCCTCGCGACGACCTCGACCCCGGTCGAGGCCGACGCCGGCAGGCACAGGCCGGTGATCGGCTCGACGGGGGCCAGACGCACGGTGGCCCGGCGAAGGCCGCCGGGCAGGGGGCCGACCCGCGCAGGGCCGAGCGCCAGGCCGAGGCCGCCCGCCGTGCGGGCACCCCAGACCACCAGGTGGCCCCGGGCCGACTCGTCCGGCTCCACGGGGAGCCAGGCCAGCCCGTCACGGCCTTCGATGGAAGCCCCGTCGCCGCGCTCGTCCACCCAGCGGACCTGGAACGCGGGCACGGGCTCCCCGTCCGGCCCCAGCGCTACCACCGCCGCCCGGGGGGCGCCTGGGTGGAGCACGAGCTCGTGCTCCTCGTAGCCCGACGCCAGCGCAGACTCCGCGTGCCAGCACGCCGTACCGAGGACGAGCCGGGCGCCCACCGCGTGCAAGCCGGGACCGAGCCCCTCGACCCTGAACGCGCCCTCGGCGGCCACCGCGACGACCTGCTCCCGCGCCGGAGACGCCCGGGGCCCGAGCAGCAGAAGCTCCGCGCCCTCCACGGGCCCGCCGTCGCTGCGCCGGAGGACGCCCGCGAGGGCGCGCGATCCCGCGGACGGCGCGCTCGGCGCGGGGCCCCTCAGGCGGAGCCCCTCCGACCTCGGGGCGCCGGGCGCTCCCGTCTCGTGGGGGCGGTCCCGCGCCGCGCCCTCCCCCCGAGCCTCGAGGTCGTCCGCCGGGGGGCGGCCCGCACGCGGCGACGCCTCGGGCGCGGGACCGTGGCCTCCCCGGAGCGCGAGGAGCGCCGTGGCCGCGGCGACGCCCACGAGCAGGACGGGCACCCATGCTCGGCGCATCGAGCCTCCGCAGTTCGAGCCTCCGAGGGTCAGTGTAGGGGGGCGACGGGGACCCGGGCTCGGAGGCCTGCGCCGCCGTCCCAGGATGCTCTCCCCAACCCGCTGCGCGTACCCACCTCGCTCGTGCGGCCCGCCGCACCACGCGGCTTGCCTCCCGCGCCCGTCCCGCCCTCCGGCGTGCGTCCCGCCGCCCCGGCTACTCCGGCCGCTTCCAGCCGCTCCAGGTGAGCGAGACGTTCAGCACGTAGTTCCACAGCGTCGCCACCGCGATGCCGGCCAGGTTGGCGACGTGGAGGCGCCAGCCGAGCCGCCCCTCGAGCGTGAAGATGATGCTGTAGTTGATCAGCGCGCCCACCGCCGCCACTCCCGAGAAGAGCAGCAGCCCCCGCAGCCGCTCGCGGCCGCTGCGGTGCGCGCGGTCGCGGAAGGTCCAGAGGTTGTTCAGCGCGTAGTTGCTCAGCACGGCGCAGCCGATGGCCAGCGCCTGCGCCACGTGCTTGTCCAGCGCCAGCAGCAGCAGCGTGAGCACGCCCAGCTGCACGCCCACCCCCGACAGCCCGACGAGGCAGTACTTCAGGAAGCGCGCCTGGAGCACGCGGTGCGTGGTCAGCTCGAGCAGCGACCAGGCGTAGTCGGCCATCACGCCCGTGCCCAGCTTGCTCTCGCCGTGGGCGCGGGGCGCGAAGGTGTAGGGCAGCTCCGCCACGCGCTCGGGGCCGTGGTGGTAGAGCAGCTCCATCAGGATCTTGTAGCCGCGCGGGTCGAGGCGGCCCGCCAGCCGGTCGAACACCTCGCGGCGCAGCGCGAAGAAGCCGCTCATCGGGTCGCTCACGCGGATGCGCAGCAGCGCCCGGCAGGCCCAGGTGGCCAGGCGCGACATCCAGCGGCGCTTGGCCGACCACTCGCCCGTGCTGCCCCCCGCGGCGTAGCGCGTGCCCACCGCGAGGTCGGCGTCGTCCAGGGCCGCGAGCAGGGCGGGGACCCGGCTCACGTCGTGCTGCAGGTCGGCGTCGATCACGCACAGCCGCTCGCCCGCCCCCTGGCTCAGGCCGTCCACGATCGCCGAGGAGAGCCCCCGACGGTCCAGCCGCCGGTACACGCGCACCCGCGGATCCTGGCGGCCCAGGGCCTCGGCCACCTCCCAGGTTCGGTCGGGCGAGTCGTCGTCCACGACGACGATCTCCCAGTCGCTGCGCTCCCCGAACGCGCGCCGCACGGCCTCGACCACCAGCGGCAGGTTCACCGCCTCGTTGAAGGTGGGGACGACGACGGTGGCGTACATGCGCGGCGGGCCCTGGAGGGACGGGCGGTCGTGCCCGGCCGGCTCAGGGCGGGCCCAGGACGACCCAGCGGTAGGCCTCCACCTGGAAGCGCCCGCGCTCCGACCCGGCGAAGCGAGCATCCTCGCTCAGCAGGCGCGCCGCCAGATCCGCCTCGACCACCGCGCGCCGTCCGGGCCCGCCCGCGAGGAAGGCCGCCAGGGCGTCGCCGTCGGCCAGCAGCGCGAGCGGCCGGTCGCCGTAGTAGAGGAACACGCAGCGCCTGAGCACCTCGCGGCCCGGCGCAAGGAAGCCCAGCGGCTCGCCCGCGGGCATCGGCGCCGTGAGCGCGCGCACGTGCGGCGCGTAGCCCGACCAGGGCCCCAGCCGCGGCAGCACCAGCCCGAGCAGCACGATCCAGGGGACCCCGTGGAGCGCGACGAGCGCGAGCAGCGCGCGGCCCGGGCGGTCGCGCCGCAGCGCGCTCCACGCCAGCAGCGCCACGGGCGGGCCGGCCAGCGCCAGCGCCAGGCCCGCCGGCGCCAGGCTGGCGATCATGGGACGCAGGTCGTCGCGCAGCGTGAGCACGTTCCAGGCCAGGTGCGGCCCGAGGAGGAAGCCGACGGCTCCCGCCAGCGCGCCCGCCGCCGCGCCCGCGCAGGCGGTCCAGGCCAGCCCGCGCAGGAGCGCGGGCACGACCGGGCGCCAGAGCCCGGCCCGCAGCGTGGTCGCGCCGGCGAGCAGGTCGGCGATCAGCAGCGCGAAGGCCGGAGCGCAGGGCAGGAGGTAGACCTGCCGCTTCGTGGCGGCGAAGGAGAGGAACAGGGGCGGCACCAGGGCCCAGAGCAGCAGCAGGCGCCGGAGCGGGTCGCCCCAGGCGCGCGCCCGCAGGCCCAGGGCGAGGGCCGGCAGCAGCGCGGCGATCCACAGGCCCACGTCGCCCGGCAGGCGCTCCGCGTAGTAGAACCAGGGCCGCGCGTGGCCCCGGGAGGTGCCGGCGGCGAAACGCGCCACGTTCTGCGCGTGCAGCTCGCCGAGCACCCAGTCCCAGCCGTGGCGGGCGGCGAGCGCGGCGTACCAGGGGAAGGCCACGGCCAGCGCCACGAGGCCGAGCGGGGCCAGCAGCAGCGCGCGGCGCAGCTCGCCGCGGCTCAGGTGCCAGAGGGTCAGCACCAGGCCCGGGAGCAGCAGCCCCAGGGGGCCCTTGGCCAGGATCGACAGCCCCAGCAGCCCGAAGGCCGCCACGCGGGCGCTCCACGCGGTCCGCGGGGTCCAGGCCTCCGCGGCGGCGTAGAGCATCAGCCCCGCGGCCTGCAGCAGCGCGAAGGCCATGTCGGGGTGCACGTTCGTCGCCTGGTAGGCGAACATCGGGAACGTGAGCAGCGCCGCGCCCGCGAGCAGGCCCCGGCCCGGCCCCAGGCGTCGCTCCGCGAAGGCGGCCACCAGCAGCGCGAGGGCGATCGCGCACAGGGCCGTGGGCAGCCGGAGGGTGGTCTCGTCCAGACGGCCGAACGCGGCGGCCGAGGCGAGCGCGCCCCAGTAGACCAACGGCGGGTAGTCGATCCAGGGCTCCCCGCCGTGCGTGGGCGTGACGAGGTCGCCCCGCGCGCGCATCTCCTTCGCGGGCACGGCCACGTCGGGCTCGTCGGGGTACCAGAGGTCCCGGGCCCCGAGGAAGGGCAGGTAGAGCGCCGCGCCCAGGACGAGCAGCAGCAGGAGCGGGCCGGTGCGGGCGGCGGGCACGGGGCCATTCGACCCGGAAGGCGCGCCGCCTCCCAGCATCACCCGGCGCCCGGTGGCGGGGAGGTATGCTCCCCCGGGTGAGCCCCCTCTGCCTGCGACGCCTCCTGCCCCCCGCGATCGCCCTCGGCGCGGGCGCCGCCTTCGCCCTGCGGCTCGACGCGCCGGCAGCGGCGCCCGAGCCGGCGCCGGCCGTGCTGCACCACCTGCCCTTCCCGGCCGAGACCAGCTGGTCGGTGTTCCAGGGCAACGACCAGGGGCCGACGCACAACGACGTCTGGAACCGCTACGCCTTCGACTTCACCATGCCCGAGGGCAGCCCGGTGGTGGCCACGGCCGACGGCGTGGTGGCCTTCGTCAAGGAGGACACGACCGGTCCCACCGGGCGCTGGCAGGACAACAACGAGGTCGCGATCCGCTACGCCGACGGCACCACCGGCGTCTACCTGCACCTGCAGCGCGACGGCGCGCTGGTGGAGGTCGGGCAGGCCGTCAGCGCCGGCGAGGTGATCGGGCGCTCGGGCAACACGGGCAACTCCGGCGGGCCGCACCTGCACTTCTCGCTGAAGCAGGGCGACCGCATGGGGCCCAGCGCGCCCGCTCGCTTCGCGGACGCCCCGGGCGACGGCGTGCCCGACACCGGCGAGCGCGTGACCTCGGGCAACGTCTCGGCGCGTCCGCTGCGCGCCGCCTTCCAGGCGCTGAAGGCCGCCTACGGCGTCGCCGTGGCGCTCGACTGCCGCGAGGCGGAGGTCGACGCGCTCCGCCCGCTGCTCGCGGACTCGCCGCCGCCGCGCTTCAAGGCGCTGCTGGAGCGCTTCAAGGACCGGGCTCTGGCGCTGCGCATCTTCGAGCAGGAGCGGGCGGGCTACCTCGCGCTCTGGCGGGCGGACGCGGCCGCCGCCGTGGAGGCGCTCGGAGCGGCCCGCGCGGCCGGCGACGTGGGCCGGGCGGTGCTCCTGGCCCGTTTCGGGGAGGCCGACTACGCGCCCTTGCCGGAGGCGGCCACGTTCCGGGCGGCGTCGGCCGAGCTGAAGCAGGATCCGGGCGCCGCCGCCGCGCTGGCCGGGCTCTCGCCGCGCATCGTCTTCCGGCGCGACCTCGCGCGCGCGCTCGACCGCGAGGCCAAGGCCCACGAGGCCGCCGCCGCCGGCAAGAAGGCCGAGTGGAGCGCGCTGGTGACCACCTTCGAGGGGCTGCTCAAGCGCGCGCCCGGAGAGGACCAGCGCGCCGCGCTGACCGCGCACCTGGAGACCCTGCGCGCCGCGCTGCCGAAGAAGGAGCCCAAGGGCGGCTGAGCCGGGGCCGAGCCGGGCCCGCCCTCAGGCGAGCAGCCCGCGCAGCGCGTCCAGCGCGCCCGGCACGACCCGGTAATAGGCCCACACGCCGCGCTGCTCCCGCTCGAGCAGGCCCGCGCGGCGCAGCACCTGCAGGTGGTGCGTGACCGTGGGCTGCGCCAGGCCCAGCGGCTTGACCAGGTGGCAGACGCAGGCCTCGCCCGACGGCTGGGCCTGGATCAGCGCGAGGAGCCTCAGGCGCGCCGGATCGGCCAGGGCCCGGAAGGCCTGCGCCAGGCGCCGGGCCATGGCCGGCGCCAGGAGCCCCGCCGAGAGCGGGGGGCAGCAGGCGGCCGCCGGAACGGTGGGGGAGGGCGCCCTGGGCACGCCGTCCAGATTGACATGCCGGGGGGCTCCGTCTACGTTCCCATTCATCGACACACGTCGATTTGCTCCGGCCCGCGCCGCTCCTCGGGGTCCGCCCGCATGCCGCCGTCGCCCACCCTCCCGCGTCGCTGCCTGGCCGAGGCCCTGGGCGCCTGCCTGCTGGTGGCCGGCGTCGTGGGCAGCGGGATCGCCGCCGCGCGCCGCTCGCCGGGAGACCCGGGCCTGCAGCTGCTCGAGAACGCGCTCGCGACCGGGGGCGTGCTCGCCGCGCTGATCGTCGCGCTGGGCCCCGTCTCGGGCGCGCACCTCAACCCCCTGGTGTCGCTGGTGGAGGCGCTCCGGGGGCGCCTCTCGGCGCGGGAGGCCGGGGCCTACGCCGGGGCGCAGACGCTGGGCGCCGTGGCCGGCACGCTCCTGGCCCACGGCATGCACGGCTGGGCGTGGATCGGGCTGGGGGGGGCCGTCCGCTCGGGGGGCGGCCTGTGGCTCGCCGAGGCCGTGGCCACCGCGGGCCTGCTGCTCACGATCCACGGCACGCTGGCCGGGCGGCGGGAGGCGCTGCCCTGGGCCGTGGCCGCCTACGTCGGCGGGGCCTACTGGTTCACCTCCTCCACCGCGTTCGCCAACCCGGCCGTCACCCTGGCGCGGGGGCTCACCGACAGCTTCGCGGGCATCGCGCCCGCGTCGGTGCCCGGGTTCGTGCTCGCCCAGGTCGCGGGGGCCGCAGCGGGGGCCGCGCTGCTGGCGCTGCTGCTGCCGGGGTGGTGGCGCCGGGCCCAGCCGGCGCAGGAAGGGGCCTGACCGTGCCGCGTCTGCTGTTCGTCTGCGTCCACAACGCGGGCCGCAGCCAGATGGCGGCCGCCTTCGCGCGGGCCCTCTCGGCCGGGCGGGTGGAGGCCCACTCCGCGGGCTCGGCGCCCGCCGAGCGCGTGAACCCGGTGGCCGTGGAGGCCATGCGCGAGGTGGGGATCGACCTGTCGGGCGCGCGCCCGCGGCGGCTGGCCGACGTGCGCGGCGACGAGGCCGACGTCGTGGTCACGATGGGCTGCGGCGACGCCTGCCCCGTCGTGCCGGGACGGCGGCGCGAGGACTGGGCACTGGACGACCCGGCCGGGCAGCCGCTCGAGCGCGTGCGGGCGATCCGCGACGCGATCCGCGCGCGGGTGCAGGCCCTGCTCGAGAGCCTCCCCGGGTAGGCGCCGGCCGGTAGGGGGTCTGCTTGCGATCCTGACGCCGGGCTGGGGCGCACCGACGCGCTGGATGGGGAGCGGAAGGCCCGCAGCGGCGAGGCCGCGTTTGGGGTCTACGCAACGAGCCGATGCGGGCCTGAGCGCCCTTGAGCCCTGCGCGTCGCCCGCCCGGGGCGGGAGGAGACGAGCCCACGACCCGCCGGCCCGCTGGGCGCGGGAGCCCCGGGCGCGAGGGGGGCTCGGGCTCCTGGGCTCAGCGCCGCCGCGGCTCGAGCCTCAGGTCGAGCGTGGCGCCCGCGGCGGCCTCGGCCTGCACGTGGAGGCCCTGGCCGTCGTGGTGGCCCTGCGCGGTCACCGACCAGGTGCCCTCGGGCAGGCCGCGGATCTCGTAGCGGCCCTCGGCGTCCAACGTGCCCTGCACCGACTGCCCGTTCCCGCGGTACGCGGAGACCCCGAGGTTCGTCGCGCCCTGGGGCGCCTCGAGGCGGCCGCGGATCGTGGCCCCGCGCGTGAGGGTCACCGTGTGCTCGCCGCCCCCCAGGAGGTTCTCGGCCCAGCCGTACAGGTCGCTGCCCGCCGTCGGCGGGATCCACACCGCGTAGCGCTCCCCGGCCTTGACCCCCGTGAAGGTGAGCGCCTCGCCCCCCTGCGCGTGGGCCCAGCCGGCCTGCTGCCAGCCGCCCCCGCCCGCCGGCGTGAGCAGGATCGCCTGCCGGCCCTCGCGGCGCGCGCGGCGCTCGTCGGCGCCCGCGACGCGCACCACGAGCGACAGGCCGCGCTCGATCACCAGCGCCACGTTCTCGCTGCCCACCGCGACCGTCACCTCGGGGCCTTCGGCGTCCCACGAGCCGTGGAGCGAGCTGCCGGGGCGCGGGCGCAGGCTGACCGTGCCCGGCGCGAGCCCCGTCAGGCGGAAGCTGCCGTCGTGCTGCGTGCCCTGGCCCGACCAGCCCGACTCGCCCAGGCGGTAGAAGACCATCGCCCCGGCGATGGGCTTGCCCTGCGGGTCGCGCACCACGCCCGCCACCGTGCCTCCGGCCTCCAGCCGGACGTCCTGGTCGCCCGGCGTCCAGGCGGGCAGGTGCAGCATCTTCACGTCGTGACGGCCCTGCGGCGGCTGCACGTAGAGCGTGTAGGCCGCCTGTGGGTCGAGCCCCCGGAAGGAGACGGCGCCGTCCGGGCCGGTCGAGCCGCTGGGCTGCTCGCGCCCGTTCAGCCGCTGGCGCAGCGCGCGTTGCTCCGCCGCGCCGAGCCCCGGCGGGGGCGAAGGGCTCAGGTTCACGTAGGCGCCCGTCACCGGCAGCCCGGCCGGGTCGAGCACGCGCACCCGGGCGCTCAGCCCGCGCGCGAGCACCAGCTCGACGCCCTCCGCGCCGCTCTCGACGGTCAGGGGGCCGGGCGGCACCAGCTCGGGGGGCCCGCTCGCCGTGAGCGTCTGCGGCCCCTCCCCGACGCCCCGCAGCGTGAACAGCCCGGCCGCGTCGGTGCGCGCCTCGGCCGTGGCCCCGTGCCGCGCCGCCGTCGCGTCGGCCTCGGACGACACGCGCACGAGGACGCCGGCCACGGGCGCCCCGCCGTCCGTGCGCACGCGCCCGGACACGGTGCGACCCGGTGCGAGCCGCACCTCGAGCTCGCGCTGGTCCTCCGTCAGCGGGCCCACGCGCGCCGGCGCCAGGCCCAGCAGGCTGCCGTCGTCCCCCCGCGCGCCGGAGACGTGCAGGTGGAGCGACTTGGTCGCGTACCCCTGGGCCATCATCGACCCGGGGCGGGCATCCACCGTGAAGCGGGCGAGCCCGTCGGCGACGCCGACCGAGGAGCTCCCGCCCTGCGAGACCAGCGTCGCCGTGGCCTGCGGGACCGGCCGGCCCCGGTCGTCCAGCACGCGCACGAGCAGCCGCGGCGCCTCCTCGCCCGCCGTGAGCGTGAGGGTCACCTCGCCCGCCCCGACCCCCGCGGTGGCCTCCGCCGTCTGCGTGCCCCCGTCCAGCCAGCGCGTGGCCAGGAGGTTCACCGGGTCGAGGGGGAGACCCGGCAGCGTGAAGCGCCCATCGGCGTCCGTGGTGGCCGAGGAGCTCAGGCGCGGCCCACCGCCCGCCGGCCGGGCGACGACCTGCGCGAAGGACGGCTGCCCCTGCGCGTCGAGCACGCGCCCGCTCACGCTGCGGCCCCGCGGGAGGCGCAGGGTCAGCCGCAGAGGCCCGGCGCCGTCGCGCGAGCCCTCGACCACGGTCGGCTGCTCCTCGAGCCGCAGGAGCGGGTGGCGAGCGCGCACGCCCAGCTCGCCCGCGCCGGCGGGCCCCAGGCGCGCCCGCCCGTCGGCGTCGGTGGTGGCCGTCGTGGAGGTCTGGCTCCAGCCCTCGCCCTGCCCCGCGCCGCGCGTGGACAGCGTGAGCGTCGCCTCGGGCAGGGGGCGGCCGTCGTCCTCCGTCAGCACCTGGACCTCGACCCACCGGGCGGGGGCGAAGGTGAGGTCCACCGTGAAGGCGCCCCCGGGCGGAGCCGCGTGCGGTCCCGAGAGCAAGGGCGGCTGCCCGGGGGCCTCGGCCATGAGGTGCAGCACCTGGCCCGCGGCCAGCCCCTCGAAGGCGTACTCGCCCGCGGCGTCGCTCACGGCCACGTCGGAGACCAGCGCGCCGGCCACGCGGAAGTCCACGCCGTTGCCCTGCCAGCGCACGGACGGGCGCACGACGGCCCCGGCCACGGCGCCGCCCCCGGCGTCCCGCACGCGCCCCTGGAGGCGCAGCGCCCGGAGCGCGACCAGGTCGTGGCCCGCGAGCCCGCCCGCCGGCACGTCCACCGCGAGCGGGTTGTAGCCGTCGGTGCGCGCGTCGAGCAGGCCGACGCTGACCCATCCGCCCCCGCGCACGTAGACCATCGTCGGCCCCGGCGAGAGGTCGAGCGTGTAGCGTCCGTCGGCGTCGGCGGTGACCCGGGCCCCCGCGCTCGCCCCGCGCTGCGCGCCCAGCGGGAGGCAGGTCACGATCGCGCCGGCGGCCGGCGCGCCCTCCACGCTGCGCACGACCCCGCGTACGCGCGTGAGGCGCACCAGGCGCAGCGTCGCCTCGGTCGTCGCGGCCTCGAACGTGCGGGTGACCGGCGCGTACCCCTCGGCCTCGGCCGACACGTAGGGTGGCGGCGCCAGGCCGGTGGCCGTGAAGCGTCCGTCGCCGTCGGCGACGCACAGGGCCCAGGGGCCGCCCTGGCGACCGGCGCTCGAGCCGGCGAGCACGGTCGCGCCGGGCACGGGGGCCTCGGTGGCCGCGTCCACCACGCGGCCGGTGAGCGTGGAGCTGCCCGCCACGAGCACCCACTCGTAGGGCGCCGTCGCCGGCAGCCGGGCGTTCGGGCCCAGGGCGGCGAAGCCCTCGCCCACCAGCTTCACCGCCAGCTCGCCGGCCAGCAGGCCCTCGGCGCGGAAGCTCCCGTCGGCGGCCAGCGCGCAGGCGGTGGTGCCCGGCGGCTCCACCTCCGACGCGCGCCAGGGCGTCGCCCGGCCCTGCGCGGCGTAGGGCGAGAGCACGAGCGTGCCCGCGGCCGGGCGCCCGTCGGCGAAGCGCACGCGCCCTGCGAGGGCCAGCTGGCCCGCGACGAGCTCGAGCGTCACGCTCACGCGCGCTCCGTCGGCCACGAGCCCGGTGGAGGCCACGGCCCGGGCCGTCCCCCGCCGCGCCTGAAGGCCGTACACGCCCGCTCCCAGGCCGGGGAAGCGGAAGGAGCCGTCCGCGTCGGCCATGGCGCGCGCCACGACCGGCCCCGGCGGCTCGGGCAGCCGGAACCAGGCCCGCAGCGACGGGGACCGTTGGGGCGCCAGGGCCGGCGCGCCGGCCAGGAAGCGCAGCTCGACCTCCGCCCCCGGCGCCGGTCGTCCGGCCTCGAGCGCGCGGCCCTCGATGCCCCCGCGCCCCGGGGGCGCAGCCGTGCGCTCGGCGCGCGCCCCGT